>DASYOM010000036.1:0-11887 GCA_036007765.1 Chitinophagaceae bacterium
CGCATACTCTATGCCGTTAGTTTAGCCGGCTGGTCAATAGTTACGTTGTTACAAGGTTTCGTAAATGGTTTTGCCATGTTATTTAGTCTTCGCCTTGCTACCGGGGCATTGGAAGCACCTGCTTATCCAATTAATAATCGGGTGGTTACCGGTTGGTTCCCTGATAATGAAAGAGCTTCGGCAATTGCGGTTTATACATCGGGCCAATATATTGGGCTTGCGATTTTAACGCCTGTAATGGCAACTATTCAGCACTATTTAAATTGGAGGGGGTTATTTATTATTACGGGTTTGGTTGGAATTGTTTGGGGGCTGGTTTGGTATTTATTTTATAGAGATCCACTGCAACATAGCGCAGTTAACCAGGCAGAGCTCGATTATATTAAAAATGGTGGGGGAATAATAAATTACCAGGATAAAAATATAAATTCTCCTGCATCCAGTTTCACAAGAAAAAACCTGGGAGAAGTTTTTTCGCACCGTAAATTATGGGGCATCTATTTGGGCCAGTTTGCCATCACATCAACGCTCTGGTTTTTTCTTACATGGTTCCCGGTATACCTGGTAAAATACCGCGGGCTAAATTTTATTAAGATCGGGTTCCTTGCATCCGTTCCTTTTCTGGCTGCATTCGCAGGCATTTTATTATCAGGATTCTTATCTGATTTTTTAGTGAGGAAAAAAGTATCTGAGGACATCGCGAGAAAAATCCCTGTAATTACCGGCCTTCTTTTATCAGTTGCTATAATCGGCGCTAATTATGTGAGCAGCCCTTCGCTAATAATTTTATTTATGGCAATAGCTTTTTTTGGAAACGGCATGGCTTCAATTACATGGGTGTTCGTTTCATTGTTGGCACCAAAAAATTTAATTGGGGTAACAGGTGGCGCATTTAATTTCATCGGAAATTTATCTTCAGTTTCAGTGCCCTTCATAATTGGTTTTCTTGTAAGAAATGGAAATTTTGAACCAGCGTTAATTTTTATTGGCGCCATGGCGATCTTCGGAATTTGCTGTTATGCTTTTCTTGTAGGAAGAATAGAGCGGGTAGAAATATTACAAAATAATAGGTAAAGAATTAGATGCAAAAATTTATCAGTGTTGACTGGGGCACTTCTGTCTTAAGAATTCGGCTCGTTGATGCAAATAACATGCAGGTGTTGGCAGAAGTAACAAACTGCATGGGAATATCTCCCACCTTCGATCTATGGAAACAAAGCGGAAAACCGGAAGATGAAAGATTGTCTTTTTACCAAAAAATATTAATAGAAGAGATAAAAAAACTGAATGAAACAATAAATTTTCAAACCAATAACTTGCCGATTATTATTTCCGGTATGGCCTCCTCCAATATAGGCATGAGAAATCTCCCTTATAAAGAATGCCCATTCAGCACTAATGGCAATGATTTGAATGTAGAAATAATTGAAGCCACAAATAATTGTAAGCATTCCATACTCCTGGTTTCCGGTGCAAGAACAGACAACGATGTTATGCGTGGAGAAGAGACACAATTAATTGGAAGTATTGATAACTCTGAAAAAGAAGAGCAAGTATTCATTTTGCCCGGTACACATTCAAAACATGCCCAGGTAAAAAATAGTAAGGTGGCAGGTTTCAAAACTTACATGACCGGGGAATTTTTTGAGTTACTTACAAAAAAAAGCATTCTTTCAAACAGCGTTGAAAAAGTTGATGATTTATCAAATGCAGGGACTTTAAAAAGTTTTGAAAAAGGAATCGAAAATAGCTTGCATGTAAATATATTAAACGGTTCTTTCCAGGTAAGAACAAATGATCTTTTTAAAAAATTATCAAAGCAGGAAAATTATTGCTACCTGAGCGGCCTTCTTATCGGGACTGAATTAAAAGAATTAAATCCCCACACGTCCTGCACAATTGTTTGTGATGAAATGATTCGTAAATTTTACAACGCTGCATTGCGAAAACTAAATATAACTAAAGTGAAATATTTTGAAGCAGTTAATGCAGTGATAAAAGGGCACTGCATATTTTTCAATTTATATAAATCAAAATTGATTTAATCAGCTTACACTCCTGCTAATCATGGAGACTTGGCAATATCAGGGGCCAATTGCAGGAGCCAGTGTCCCCACCGGCCACGCGTATAAAACAAGGATTTATTACGTCCTATTTAAAAAATATTATTTTTTACCGGAGGCTTCCTTTAAATCTTTAATAATAATTTTTTTCATTTGAAGCATGGCATTCATAACTCTTCCGGCTTTTGCAGCGTCCGGGTCACTCATCAATTTTCCTAATACAACAGGAATAATTTGCCACGACAAACCAAATTTATCTTTTAACCAACCACACATCTGTGCTTTTTCATCCCCGCCTTCAGAAAGTTTTTCCCAATAGTAGTCAACTTCTTCCTGCGATTCGCAGTTAACAATAAATGAAATCGCTTCATTGAATTTAAAATGTGGGCCACCATTAAGCGCTGTAAACTTTTGACCCGCTAATTTAAATTCTACAACCATCACAGTTCCCTCCGGCATACCATGTTGCTCAAAGCCCTCTTTTCCATAGCGGCTGGTTTTTCCAATGCCGGAGTCTTTTGATGATCCATCCCTTTGAGAAAAAATGGAGGTATAGAATTTTACCGCATCCTCAGCCTGCTTGTCAAACCAAAGGTTTGAAGTGATCTTTTGCAATTTTGCATTTGAGCCATCCTGGTTTTTGGCTTCGGCGGAAATTTTTGTATCACTGGTTTGTGTCCGTAAGGACTCCTTCGGAGTTGTCATTTTTTAAAATTTTTGTTTTTTAAGATTTTTGTTTTTGTCAATACAAAATTAAGGTGGGCAGCGGGTTTAGACAGGGTGCAAAAGGGACAAAGCCGGGGTTTTTTGCGACTTATTTTTTTATTAAGGCTGAGATTAGATAAATACGCTGACTTGCTTTTTAACTCTTTCAAAAAATGTTTCGCGGGATTTATTGAATTGGTATTGTTGGGATGCTATATTTCTTTAAGCAATTTTCAATAATACAACCACGCGACAAAATGGTCGCTGCGCACGTTTTTTGCAAGACACAAAGGATGGCGAACCTTTGTATTATTTAAAAATTATTATTCGTTTGATTGCTTTTCAGTTAATGAAAACCAGTTGCCTGAGTCATCAATAAATAATGCCTCATAACCATAGAATTCTTTTTTTGGCTCCTTCTTGAATTTTACACCTTTGGCTTTCAATTCTTCATAAGTTGCCATCAGATCGTTGCATTGAAATACCGCAAAACCAAAGGTGCCTTGCTGTACTAATTCCTGAATTTTTGCAGCAGCTTCTTTTTTAAACATCATGCCTTCATCAATTGCCATTAAAGTAATTTCAAGATCGGGCTGTTCAGGAGGTGTAACTGTTAACCAGCGTTTTCCCGGCCCCATGGTAGCATCAGTATGAACTTTAAAGCCAAGTTTATTTACATAAAAATCGAAAGCACTGTCCTGGCTCAGAACGAAAATGCTGAAATGATTTACTCTTGTGATCATAGTTTTATTTTTTGCTTTTTAATGATGAAGCAAAAATGACGATTGTATAATTATTCCACTTGTCGAAAATTGCGATTTATTGCCAACCCTTCTGTTCAGCGAAACAATTAGGGATAAATTTTAAAGGATATTTATTGATCTCAACTTTCCGAAGCCTTTGTTTCTGCTTGTAAACAGATGGTGTAACTTTTGTAATTCGCTTGAATAAATGTGTGAATGAACTTATAGCATCAAAACCAACAGCATAACAAACTTCAGCAACTGAAATATTTTCTTTCAAAAACAACTTGGCATTCTCAATGCGAACCCATATCAGGTATTGGTGGGGTGTTTTCCCGTACGCTTTTTTAAAAAGCCTGATGAAATGAAATTTGGAAAAAAATGCTTCTCCCGCAATATCATCAAGATCGATTGGGTCAGCATAATGTTCATCAATAAATATTTTTGCGAAAACTATTCGCCTGTATAAATAAATTTTAGGCAAAGATTGCGCAGGCATATTAATTCGCTTGATAATTTTTTTATAAACTCTTCGGTGTTATGTAAATCGCTTAAATGCTTTAATATTATTAATGAGCCGGTAAAATTTAATAGAACTAAATAATTTTTTATTTTCTGCCTTCCTCAAGCATACTGATTGCTTTTTCAATTCTTCTTAGCCGTGTCTCTGGTGTCTTAGCTCCGTCTATTGACAGCACATGCCTCAATTTATTACTGTAAGACAACCCTTCGAAAAACTCCTTCGCGTTTTTATTATTGCCTAATGCTTTATTGAAATCAGCAGGCATCATTACCTCTCTTGGCTGGTTATCAGGTTCCAGTTTCACCTCTGCTTCATCACCGGCGGCCAACCCTGTATTCGCTCTTGCATCCGCGCTTACAGGAAGCATAAATACTCCTCCCATAAATGCGATGCTGCTGCGGTAAGTGTAGCCATTAATTGTTTCAGATACAGGAGGCTTCCGGCTTTCTCCAAGGCTCTTAACTATTTCTTCGGGTACCTTAAAACCTGTGGCAGTTTTACCGCTTAACAATAACACACTTCTGAATTTTATATTTCCTTTTATACCGGCAGGTAATTGATTTTCTTTTTTTGAAACCTGCTTTTCTTTTGCTGGCATATTAAAATATTTTACGATTGCAAATAAGAATGGATCAATGTCAAATGTCACAGTAATATTAAACGGCCAACTTGTCTATTGCCCGCATCTTAAAACTAATCAATTGCGGCAATCCACCCAAATGGGCTGGGGACAGCAGCTATTTTATTATTTAATGTTTACGTGAATAGTGAAAGTGGATTCTTGTAATTAGAAATTTGCTAAGGATAGCCTTCTTTGTTACATTAAAGCTGTTTTAATAATTGTTCGGAATAATCAGCCACTTCGTTAAAAAAATCTACATCTTTTTGTATTTCTGAAAAATGTTTTCCAACTACTTCTCTTTTGTTTGTCCTGTCAGTTAAATGGCCGTTTAAAATAATAGTTTTAA
Source organism: Chitinophagaceae bacterium (assembly GCA_036007765.1). GTDB lineage: Bacteria > Bacteroidota > Bacteroidia > Chitinophagales > Chitinophagaceae > Ginsengibacter. The sequence continues at coordinate 5,003 of DASYOM010000036.1, forward strand.
TTCTTTTCTTTTCATCTGTGTCTAATTGTGAAATGTCAATTCGGTTTAATCGGTCAAAAACTACAATTCTAAAATCTACTTTTTCATCTTCTTCATCAATCAGTAATCTATGAGTAGCACCTTCGATTTCATCATAGTCAGTGGATGAAAATGCAATATTAATAATCTCGTCAGTCGTTGGTTTTGGAGTAAGGAGCATTAAGTTGTAATAGCGACCATTATCTCTATCAATCATATATTTTAACCACTGTTTTTCAGTTTTTGAATCTAAATATTTTTCTGTCCAGCCATAATTAGATGATTCAAGAAGAGTTAGTCCTTTTAGGAAATTTGAAGCATTTCCCATTATTCCAAAAAACCTTTTGTCTGTCATGGTTGAATAATTAGAGAGCTGCAATAGCATTGCCTACCACTCCTGCATTACCCCAACTTAAAACTAATCAAATTTGCGGCAATCCACCCAAATGGGCTAGGGTACAGCAGCTATTTTATTATTTAATGTTTACGCGAATAGATGAAAATGGATTCTTGTTATTAGAGATTTGCTAAAGATAGCTCGGCAAAACTGCTTGTTATATGCTGTGCAATTTGCATGAAATTTTAGTTCTTTATCAAGTCAGCGTCAATTTGATTGAAAAGTTCAATACCGGAATGCGGTGGTAAAACATCCTTGTTAACTAACTTCCCATTTTTACCAAAAAGTAAATAATGAGGTATCGAATAAGCGTCAACCGCTCCCCAAATTAACGTTGTCAAGCTGTCTTGTAAAGGTTTGCTTGCCCTTACGTGGAAGCCGAAAAGCTGACTGGCATTAATTTTTTCTTTCCAGACTGAGTCATTTTGTTCTTTGTCCAACGAAACGTAAACCATGTCAATATTGTTCTTACTTAAATAATCATAAAGCGGTTTGCTATATTCAAATTCTTCCACGCATGGTGTACACCACGTCGCCCACATGTCGATAAAAACTAGTTTGTTTTTAAAAGATTTTAAAAGTTCCGAAATAGAGTTTATTTCATTGTAATTTTTGAGGATACTTATTTGGCAACTATCTTTTAAAATGTAATTACCAGGTTTTATATGATTGATGTACCATTGTTTAGTTTTACGAACAGAAACGTTTAATGTGAATATCATTGCAAGTAAATAAATTAAAAGTTCTTTCATGTGCACTCTCAAATGGCGAAAAATATTTTGCGGAAACAGAATTTAAAAGTCAACATGATGCTTAATATGCTGTTTATTTTTAGTTAAGAGTGTTTAGAGGTATAGCATATAAGTCGTGTATTGCCACAACTTAAAACTAATCAATTGCAGCAAGCCACCCAAATGGGCTGGGACAGCAACTATTTTATTATTTAATGTTTACGCGAATAGGCGAAAGTGGGTTCTTGTGATTAGAAATTTGCTAAGATAACTGGGGAAGCGGATATTTTATTATTTAATGTTTACAAGAATAGTTGAAGGTATATTCTTGTAATTAGAAATTTTATAAGGATAGTCGGGGATTTGTTGTTTAACAGCCGTGCAACAATATACAATTAAATGCTACGATGGCTTTATGTTCGCCGGGTTCACTGCGTGAGATTGCTGGGACTAAAGCATTACTAAGCTTCAATTCAGTAGTTCTGCCGCCCATTTGGCAACCCTTGTTAGCTGTTCGTTGTTTTTTTCTCGTTGTTAATATTCAGTCCTTCCCATTCTTTTTTTAGCATTGCATATTGAAATTCACTTCCCCATTTTCCTTTGAAAAAAATGTTTTCAATAAAATGCCCTTCTTGTTTAAATCCAACGCTCTTTAATAACTGAATTGAAGCAATATTTTCAGTGTCCACAATTTCAGTAACTCTATGAAAGTTTTCAATGTCAAATAAGAAATTTAATATAGCCATTAATGTTTCTTTTGCGTAACCTTTTTTTTGTTCAGTATAAGAGATTGTAATTCCAACTTCTGCAATTCTTATATCGTATTGGTCAAGTTTAATCGCACAGTCGCCAATAAGTGTTTTTGTTTTTTTATTTTCAATTCCATACTGAACCCATTCTCCCGGTTTTCCAAATTCTTTGTCAAGTTGTCCTTGAATAAATTCGCTGGCTTGTTCAGTTGTATAAACATCGAAGCCTTGATATTTTGTCACTTCTGGGTTAGAACGATAAAAATGAAAGTCTGTTTTATCTGCGGCTTTTAAGTTTCTTATTTGAAGTCGTTCAGTGTCAATAATTAATTTTTGCATTATCTATATTATCGCTCTGTTGTTAAGTGGTGTTGGTCTTACAATGACAGGCAACTCGTGCATTGCCTCAACTTAAAACTAATCAATTGCGGCAATCCATCCAAGCGAGCTGGGGTAGCAGCAGCTATTTTATTATTTAATGTTTACGTGAATAGGTGAAAGTGAATCCTTGTGATTCATGATTGTTTAATCAACACGTGAGTAGGTGAGGTCTAAATCTTTTTCCCAGGTTGCATCGTCTTTTGATAACTCTCCTTTACTGATGATAGTATTTCCGTTATCGGTAAATGTAAAAGTATATCGTTGCGAAAATCCGGGCGCATTTCTCCACCACTTCAAAACATTATCTTGAAACACAACATCATGTTTTCTTGAAACTTCACGCTCGTCGAAGGAAAGCATAAAATACTCTCCGAGTGAATTGTCACTTCCAAAAATTGAAATAGTGTCGGGGAATTTATCGTCATAAATTTCTGAGTGCATAATCAGGAATGCGCCCCCCTCGGTCCATTTAAAAGAAGTGTGTCCATGAAGGATGGTATCTCGAACCTGAGGATGTGTCCCTAACGTTTTCCATTCGCCGACTAAAGTCTCAAAAGCTTTAAGGGCAGGGTTTGGTATTGCTGCTTTGTTGCTTGCACTATTCATGTTATTTCATTTACTAAATGTATTAATTAATAATAAGATTCTTGTCTGATAAATTCTGTTAACGATAGCTGGGGCATCACCAACACGACTTTTAGTAGCATCTTTAAAAAGTAGGTGGTGCTGCATTTAGATCGGAAGCCAGGAAATCAATTATCATCGGTATCAGCCAATCCGTCCGTTGCATTATCATACCTACATGAGTGGTGCCTGGTATAATTGCCAGCCGGGATTTTGGCAGCCCATGTAAATCGCCCATTTTTCCACCTCCTTTGGCCCGAAACAGTTCCAGTGCATGCTCATATCGTACACCATCAGCATCGCCAATAGCCATGAATATCGGAGCCTTTATATTTTTTACATCTTTGGACCAATCATAAGGCTTTAAGTCTATACTCATAACCTTTTTTACAAATTCCGGAAAATGTGCCGGATCGTTCCCAAGGCTATCGTATTGTTTTTGTATCGGAGTACCCTTAAACATATCTGCGGTGAAAGTAGCAAAACTTGCCTCTGCATCGGGCCACCACCCGTCATGCGCATAGGTTCCTGACAACACCACGAGCCTGCGTACCTGCTCAGGATGTCGCACAGCTACCTGAAAGGCTATTCCGCCTCCCATGCTATACCCTAAAATATCTGCACTGTCAATCTTGAGGTGCTTAAGCAGGCCGGATACATCGTCCGCCATATTTTCGTAACTAAACTCACGGGCTATATCCCTGGTGCGGCCATGGCCCTGCATTTCCGCTACTATTACTTTCCGGTTGCCGGCCAACATGGGTATGATGTGCGACCAGTTCAAAGGTATCGTCATAAAAGAGCCATGCAGCAGTACAATGGGTTTGCCATTGCCGTACACCTCGTAATACATTTTTAATCCGTTTACGTTTGCATAGTCGCTTTCAGCTGGCTTTATATTCTGGCTCATAACTATATCTTTTGTTGAAGTTGAAGCGGTTTCCCCATCCGTCTTGGGCGGATGCGGTTGGCAAGATGTCACCACCATAGCAATGGCAAGCGATAGACTGTTTAGAAAATGCTTGTTCATATATAATGTTGTTTTGTTACAATACAAATCTCGCTAACAATACCATGCCAATGCAGTGTGTATGTGACTTATAGGGCTAAATGCGATGCGTATCGATAATAATAGATGTACAATATAAATTGTCACCTGGCATAAACACTAACTCTTTTGCATTGCTGCATCTTAAAACTAATCAATTGCGGCAATGCACCCAAACGGGGTGGGTACTGCAGGTAGAATAGTGAAGTAAATTAGCTTGTATTACACGTTTGTATTTCTATAGTCGAAGGGCAGCCATACATAAAAAACCGATCCTTTCCCGATTTTGCTTTCGAGCCATATTTTGCCCCCGTGCCTGGCAATTATTTCCTGGCATATATATAAGCCTATGCCCATTCCCGGAAACGTAAACTGGTTCTCACCGCTAACCCTGTAAAATTGCGCAAATATCTTTTTGCGGTCTTTATATAAAATGCCTATGCCGAAATCCTGTACAGACAACTGGACGCCATTATCCTGGAGCCTGGTGCCTACAATTATTTTATTGGCTTTCGGTGAATATTTTATTCCGTTTGATATAAGATTATCTATAACCTGGCTTATTTTATTTCTATCTCCTAAAATTTTTGCCGTGCTATCCAAATTATTTTTTATCTTATGAGTAGCAGATGTCCTTTGCATGTCGTCAGTAACTTCTTTAAGCAGATCATTAAAATCAAAAAAATCTTCTTTATAAATTAATTTGCCTTTTTGTATTTTGGTAACATCAAGAAGATCTTCAATAAGTGTAGTAAGCTTATTAACCTGGCTGCTCATTCTTTTCATTATCTCCAGTGTTTTTACATCGCCCTTTTCCTGCAACATATCTTCTGCTATCTGCCCATAAGCCTTAATAGTAGTCAAAGGTGTTTTGAGCTCATGGCTGGCCATAGAAATAAAATCATCCTTCATTCTCTCCACTTCTTTTTGTTTTGTAATATCAGTATTTGTCCCCAGCCATCGAATAATTTTTCCTTCGTTGTCGCGGATGGGCACCACCCTCGTGAGGAAGGGGCGAAAAACATTATCAGAACCCCTTATGGGAAATACCATTTCAAAAGGCTTGCCGTCATTAATTGACAGCTGCCATCTTTGAAGAACAGCAGGTAACTTTTTTGGATCATGTACTGATTTCCAGCCCCAGCCTTCCATTTCCTGTGGAGTGGTTCCTGTATATTCATACCAACGATTATTATACCAGAATATATAGCCATCCGCATTTGCAATCCATGCAAGATTTGGAATATTGTTTGCCATTGTTTCAAAGCGCTCTCCCATTTCCTCTATTTTTTTTCTTGTAATCACCTGTTCTGTCACATCCATGAAAACTGCTAATACACCTTCTATATTTTTATCCTCATAATAAGGTTGAAAAAATATATTCATGTAAATCAATTTTTCTTTTTCATCCTTTATTAATATTACAGGGCTTTCTTTTAAATTAAAAGATTCACCTTTTTTTACCCTGTCTAATAATTTAATATAACCTTGCTTTTCTATTTCCGGCAACACTTCAACCACCGGCTTACCGATGCTGTCTTCATTTTTGCCGGTATACCTTAGTGCCATTGAATTTACCAGTTCCAATATATGATCATTACCTCTTAGAAGAGAAAAACCTACGGGCACCTGCATAAAAAGATTGTAAGCCTGCAGGTTTAAAACCTGTTTTTCATTTTCCCGTTTTAAAACAACTTCTTTAGTAACATCATACCCTGATGCAAGCACTCCTTCAGTGATACCGTTATGATCTTTATAAGGAGTATAACTAAGGTTGAAATATCTTTTTGTGGGTTCGCTTTCACCTTCAAATAATGCAGTTGCTTCAATTTCCGAAGCATGAAATGGTATGCCCGTTTCGAATACTTCTTTTAACAATAAAATAAAGGGCTGGCCTTTTAATTCCGGTATTGCTTCCTCTAAACTCTTCCCCACAAGCTGCCTGCCATTCATTAATTGTGTATACGCTTCGTTAGCAAAAGTAAATATGAAGTTATCGCCGGTAAGTATTGCCAATGGTGCAGCGGCCTGCCTTAAATAATATTCATAATTTTCACTTTGTGCTTTCGCCTCTTTTTTATCCTGTATTTGCTCAGTAATGTTTGTCGATGTATGAAGAATGTAATCAACGGCCCCATGGTTATTAAGAACGGGTGTGTTCAAAGACGACCAATAAAGTTCGTCAAAATTGCCATTTTCATTTTTTACATCATATCGCTGAACTTCTATATGATGGGGCTTCTTCGTTGAGATTACCTGTTTTAAAGAGTTCCTTAAATTTTTTAGACCAGAGGCATTGGGATCTCCGGGATTGTCGGGAAATACATCACCTAAGTTTTTACCTATAAGATTTTCTTTTTCAACTTTTGTAAATAATAGCACGTCATCAGTTGCATCTACAATCGTATAGTCCGGATCGTTAGGTAATATGATCATTGCCATTCCGGGCATTGATTGAAATACAACTTTAAAATCAATGTTAGTATCCGGTGTATTCATCCTGGTATTGAAGGTAGTATGTTTTCAATATTAATTTTTATTTCGTTATTTGAGTATTTTATTTTCCACATCATAAATCAACGGCCATATCTCATTATCCTAAATTGCCGGGTTGGTATAATATATTTGTTGGCTGAAATCTTTTGCGGAAAGACGACACTTTACGACCATTAGCGATCAGAACATGAACTTGCAAATTTGAATGTAACAGGCCGTTTAATGAAACCCGGGCTGCAATAAATATGATAATTGACAAAGAAAAATGGAATGTTTTAAAACAAGATATTTTAGGTAATGAATAATATTACACAAAAAGAAAAAGCATCGCATTTTCGCGAGCTTCACCATACTGGTAAAATGCTTCTGTTGCCCAACATCTGGGATCCGCTGGGAGCACTATTATTGGAGAGCCTGGAATATCCTGCTGTTGCAACAGCC
>DASYOM010000037.1:0-11815 GCA_036007765.1 Chitinophagaceae bacterium
AACGCATTGGCGACAAAGAAAGCGGAAAAGGAAACAAATAATTTAGTGGGCCTGTCGCTTAAAATTTTTTGAATCATTATAATTATGCTTATCTGAAAAAGAAATAAAATACCTGGAAAATAAAGAAAAGAAAGTTTACTATCGCCAGCCACTTGGGAATAATTCTTTGCCTGCCCGCCATAACGATTGCAGCATAAACAATACACATAAGAAGGTTAATTATTATCGCAGCAATCCCAAGAGTTATAATCAAATCTTTAAAAAAAGGAACTGCAATAACAGTATCACGGCTTTGTGTTACAGGTTTTTGAGCTTCAAGTTTGCTGAAGAAAATAAATAACAGAAATGCAATATTGCATATAACCGCGAACCTGGAAAAAAAGGAGATAACTTTCATTAATAAATTTGCATTGGAATTATTCCCGTTAAAATAATATTATTTTGCCGGATTAAAGTTTTGCAAATGGCAAATGTATTAAGTTTTGTTCCTTATAAAATATTCCCGGCAAAATTTGGGGGGCAAAAATGCATTGCGCACTTCAATGAATATTTTTCGGAATATCATTCCCTGTATTGTATAACTGTTGAAGCTAATAAACCCTCTGCCGCCTCATATGAAATATTTAATAAGCTTAGTAACAGCAAGCTTCGCTATATAAATATTTTTTATTATCGCCTTTTAAAAAAAATTATAGAGGAGAATAATATATCGCATATAATCCTGGAGCATCCGTATTATGGATGGCTTGCTTTGCTGTTAAAACACTATTGTAAAATAAAACTGATTGTGCATTCGCATAATATTGAAGCAGAAAGATTTAAGACAGTTGATAAATGGTGGTGGAAAATTTTGAGTTATTATGAAAAGTATGTTCACAAAAAAGCAGATTTCACTTTTTGCATAACTTCGGAAGACAAGGAATATTTCATTTCTAAATACAGAGTACTGCCTGAAAAAATTTCTCTTATTACTTATGGTATTTCCTGGGATGCGCTGCTTCCAATTGAGGACGAGGCGGAGGCAAAAGCTTTTTTAATTAAAAAATATTCTTTAGAGAAAAAAACTACTTTATATCTCTTTAATGGCGCTTTGGATTACAAGCCAAATTTTGAAGCCCTTGAAAATATTCTCGAAAAAATCAATCCTTTGCTTTCTGATTCCGATCTTTCGTACAAAATTATTATTTGCGGAAAAAACCTCCCGGAAAAAATGAATGATTTGAAAGAGTATGCGGATAGAAATATAATATTTGCCGGTTTCGTTGATGATATAAGTATTTATTTTAAAGGAGCAGATATTTTTATCAATCCTGTAACTGATGGAGGTGGAATAAAAACAAAATTAGTTGAGGCGCTTGGATACAACCTTACAGCGGTTTCTACAAAAAACGGTGCATTGGGAGTAGATGAAAAAATTTGTAACGGTAAATTATTATTGAGTGAAAATAATGACTGGCAGGCATTCGCAGGTAATATGATTCTGGCAATAGATATTACGCAATCTATAACACATGAATTTTTCAATCACTTTTATTGGGACAATATCGCAAAGAAAGCTGCGGTGATTGTTGAGGAATTATAAATTTGTATAAAATTTGGTAAATAAGTATACAGTTTAGTTTAGTGCACCTTCCTGAGTTTTAAATGATCACTTAGCAGGTATCTGATTGAATTAATTGATGATTAAGAAATATAGCACTCCTTATTTTATCTCCACACCTTCCACATTTAAATATTTTATAGGTCCTATATTAAGTTCTTTAACTCCTTTTTCAATTTTCTCCCTGTCGCCAACAATTACCCAGATAAGATTATTTGGCTTTACTATTTTAAGTGAGGCTTTTTGTATGTCGGGTAAGGTGAGATGTTGTAACATCGCCGGATAGTTACTTAAATAAGTCTTTCCCCTGTTATAGGTTATAGCATCCTGTAATGCGCCCATTACGGCATCATTCGTTTCCCATATGCCTGGTAACTGTGACACCGCATTATTCTGAACTTTTTTAAATTCTTCCTCAGTGGCAGGTTTATCACCAATATAATTTGTCATCTCGTTTAGCATCTCTGTTATGGATTCTTTTGTTTTATCTGTTTGTACAGGAGCATACCCGGCAAAAAAGCCAGGGCCTTTTGCGTCAAGATTTACTGAACCTGCACCGTAAGACCAGTGTTTGTTTTCACGAAGATTCATATTTAGCCGCGATGTAAATTCACCACCCAGAATCCTGTTTGTCATCTTCAGCGCTTCATAATCGGGATCTGTTGCAGAGTTGCTTATTTCTGCGGCGAGAATTATTGATTGTAATGCGCCTGGCTTATCAATTATATATACAGCAGGCTTGTCTGCCAAAGCAACAGCTTTAATATTTTTTTCAGGAACTGTTCGTGATTTCCATGAAGCAAGTATATTTTCCAGCTTCGTTTTTAATTCATTAGCAGTTATATCTCCTACAACAACAAGCACAGCATTATTGGGTGCAAACCATGTATTATGAAATTTAATTACATCATTCCTGGTTATGTTATTTACACTTTTGGTAGTACCTGAACCGGTAAATGAATTACTATAAGCATGACCGCTGCCATAGAGCAAACCTGGTAATAAGCGCAATCCCATTGGAAAAGGCGATGACTCTTCCTGTTTAATTCTAAGCAACTGTTCTTTCTGTACACGTGCAAAATCCTTTTGAGGAAACACAGGGTTAAGTAAAACGTCGGCAAACAAATGTAATGAAGCATCCAAATTGGTTTTGAGCGCATTCATATTGAGGTAAGAGTTATCAAGATTGGAGTAGCTATATAAGTCCGCGCCAAGATCAGCAAGCTGGTCACTTATCTGAAGAGATGTTTTTGTTTTAGTTCCTTCGGTAATCATATTTCCGGTAAGGGATGCAAGGCCTGGTGACCCAAATTGATCAGCTGCATAACCTGCATTGGTCATCAGCGACATGTTTATAACTGGCACGGCTGTACGCGTAACTAAGGAAACTTTTAAGCCATTGCTCAAAGTAAATTCATTCACTTCCGGGAATTTTACAACGGGCGCCGGACCTAATGGTGGCTGCTCATTTCTGTCGAGGATTGTTGCTATTGTTGCAAAATTTCCAAACGGCACTATTTCTAAAACATATTCACCATCAGTAAGCCAATCATTTGCGGCTTTCTTTATATCTGCGGGTGAAGCAGCTTTTACCATGTTTTGAATGGTTTTATAATAATCTGCACTGCCTCCATATGTAGCTGATAATGCAAGAATATCTGATTTGCCTCCAAAGCCTCCTATTCGTTCCACGCCTTTAATAAAGTTTGAAAAATATCTCGTTTTTGCCCTTTCCAATTCCTCTTTGGTAACGCCACCGCTAAATACTTTCTTCAGCTCTTCATTAATTATTTCGTTTATTTTGGCCAATTCCACACCGGGTTTTGCATCTGATTCAATTACAAACTGGCCCGCAATCTCTTTATCATCTGTGTAAGCATTTACCCTGCTGGCTAACAGGCTATCGTAAACGATACGTTTATATAACCTTGATGTTTTCCCACTTGTAAGAATATCTGATAATAAACTGAGGTAGGTGGCATCCTTCGTTCCCCAACCCGGAATATTCCATGTTTTTTGGAGGCGGGCCTGGGGCACCCTGTCCTGCGCTACCTGGTAATGGGTTCCTGTCATTTTAGCGATCCATTTTTCATGTTTGGATAAAGGAGGAGAAGCAGGGATATCTCCAAAATATTTTTTTACTTTTTCATAAGCCTCTTCTGGTTTAATATCGCCGGCAATAACAATTATGGAATTATTAGGCCCATAATTAGACTTGAACCAATTTTTTACATCATCAAGAGATGCTGCATCCAGGTCTTCCAGAGATCCGATAACGGTCCATGAATATGGATGTGCTGCAGGATAAGTGCTTTTTGTTGTCAGCTCGGAAGCTATTGAATAAGGTTCGTTTTCCCCCTGCCTTTTTTCGTTTTGAACAACGCCACGCTGTTCAGCTAATTTTGAGGAATCAATTGCATTGATCATAAAACCCATGCGGTCACTTTCTGCCCATAAAATTTTATCTAACGCGGATACAGGGAAGTCTTCAAAATAATTTGTCCGGTCTTTATTCGTAGTGCCATTGATTTCAGTAGCACCAATTTTATCCATCAGTTTAAAATAATCATCATTAAAATGCTGGCTGCCATTAAACATTAAATGCTCAAACAAATGGGCAAAACCGGTTTTCCCCGGCTTCTCGTTTTTAGAACCAACATGATACCAAAGTTGAATGCAATAATGGGCGCTTTGTGATCTTCGTGCACAATAAGTGTCAGGCCATTGTCAAGCACATATTTTTTATAAGGAATATTAATATCAGGGTATTTGCTTTGTGCAAGTAGTCCGGTTGTAATTATGCCCAATAAAAACAGGGTCGAGACTTTTTTCATCAATAATGTATTTAGTGTACTTTATAAATAAATATAGGAAAAATAAAAAGACAATTTTGGCTTGCCTGTATAAAAGACAAAAGTGTAAACCAAATAACAAATTAAATAATAAAAGTTTTAAAAGTTCACTTTACAAACATATCTTTTCCTCCAACAAACGTACTAATTACTTCTACATTTTTAATTTCAATCGGATCTAATTCAAAAATATTTTTTCTAAGACAATAAAATCTGCAAGCATATTTGTTTTAATTGACCAAGCTTATCTTCCCGGAAACCTGCATGCACTATGGCAGCATAGGATTTCACAGCTTCATTAACTGTTATTTTTTCTGAAGGTTATCCCGGAGAGAAAATATGACCGCCTATTATTGTAATATACTTCCTCATTGAGTTGCTTAAATCGCCTGTATAATTATTGCAAGTCCCTACTGAAGCCCTTTAAGAGAAGGGAGGCAGCTTCCTATAAATCAAAAAGGAAAGTTCAATAACTTTCCTTTTAAAAATTAGCTAGAGACGCAGAGAGATTTGACTTACGTTTATCCTTTATAACAAGGCTTTTACATTTTCATAACCTTACCGCTACCTACTACTTTACTATTTATATTTTGAGCGCTGCCTTTATAAAATACGTTTCCGCTCCCGCTTATTTTAGCATCTATACTGTTGCTGGCATATACTTTTATATTACCACTGCCACTTATTTTTGCATCCACATCTTTGCTGGATACCGTGCTACAATCAATGTTCCCACTGCCGCTTATTTTGGCACTTAATGTATTGGTATTACCACTCTTTAAATCAACATTGCCACTGCCAGCTACGGACAGGTCCAGATCTTTAAAAGAATTAAAATCTAGTTTCAGATTTCCTGAACCCGAAACCCAATATCAGTTTTTCCATCACTTGTAAATGCACCCGATCCATTAATATTGCCACTCCCACTTTGTTGTAGAGAATTGATTTTAGTCATGGAAACATGCACAACCATTTTCGAATTGGTTTTAAGATTTACTCCTTTTTTGGACTTGATCGTGAGTTTGTCATTTTCAACAGAAGTTTCAATGTAGGGAAGAAGGTTTTCATCTGCTTCAACAATTACACTGTTAGAATTTCCGTAAGCGATTGTTACATCCATTGAACCCTGGGAAGCTAATGAAGTATAGCTGCCTACTTCACGGGTTTCTTTTTTCATTTGACCGTTACCCTTTATGGTCTCCCATCGTTGCGAAAATGAATTGATGCTTAAAAAAACAAATAATGTGATTAATAATTTTTTCATGACAAAATATTTTAAATTTTTAGGAAAGATTTTATGTAACGGATCATTTCTAAAAAAAGTTACAATATCTTATAAATAAATAAAGTTCTTAATCACGGAGGTGTATACATTATTATATTACCGTTGATAGCCTGAATTTAAACCAGTACTTTTTAAATATAAAAAAAGCCAGAAAATCTGGCTTTTTTTTAAATTTCATGTAGTGTCGAAATGTATTTCAAATTACTCTGCTTCCTCCTCCGCAGCCTCGTAATTAATACTGTTTTCAGCGATATCTGTCAATTTTGAATCTGCTTCTTTTTCTTCTGCGAGAGTTTGATTCAGCAAATTTGCAACATCATCAAGACCAAGAGTACTTGCTAATTGCGCAAGCCCACCGTAAGTTGATATTTCATAATGCTCAACTTTCTGGGCGGCAAGAATGAGGCCTACATCACGTGTGCTGGTTCCCGCCTCAGTTTCCTCAATAATACCTTCACCTTCCGTAGTAATACCTTCCATTGCATCGCATTTTTTTGCCTGGGCTTTTTTGCCAAGAGATTCAAATGCCTGCTCCAAACGGCTTACATGGGTTTTTGTAACTTCAAGATGTTCAGTAAAAGCATCCTGTAATTCAGTGGATGTTGCTGCCTTTTTCATTTTTGGCAAAGTCTTTACAAGGTGCTTTTCTGCCCAGTAAATATCTTTCAATTCATCAATAAAAAAATCTCTAAGCATACTATTTTCAGCCCCTTTTCCTGCTGAGGTTGATGTACCCTGAGAAGGTTTTGCCGATTTTGATTTAGTTGTTGTAATCATGTTTTTTGATTTTATTTGGTTAACGTTTTTTTAGTTAACATACAATACCATGCCATTTATGAAAAATAATTCTATAAGACAAATTTTATTAAAATTTGATCACTTCTTATTTCTAAATCGATAACGAAAAAAAATGATAGCTATATTTATAAGCAGTGAAAATGTATTCGTAATAATAATTGGGAGGTTACTTATAAGAACTCCGTAAGAAATCCATAAAGCCAGTCCTCCCATAAGTATCAGCAACATCCATGCAGATATGTCTTCGGTTTTCTTTTCTTTAATTATTTTAATTAATTGTGGTAATAATGAGATCCCTGTAAATATACCTGCAATAAATCCTAATATCTGTGTACTATTCATTCGTGGATTTTATGAAGCCAATTGATTAAAAGAAATAAAATTATTTAAAGATTTCAAAAGTATTTTAGGTGTGTTGAACTTTTTGGACATCTTTGGGTAAAGTAATACACTCATTAAAAAAACAATTGATAGCGTAATCCAGAGATGGCATTAAATTACCTCTGTGAGATCTCATTACAGAATTTAATGGGCGATTAGCTTTAAAATTCACCCCAACGTTTTTTATACCAGCAATCAAGTCTTCATTATATCCTGCTTTCCTGGCAATCTTCACCGCAAATTGTTCCCAACTAAGTGCTCCAATATTTGTAAGATGCCAGATGCCAGATTCTCTGTCCATTAAAAGTTCCAGCGTTGCTGCCACAAGGTGGGGGACGTATGTGGGCGAGATCAACAGATCATCTGCCAATGAAATTTTTTTATTTTCAGATAAAGAATTTAAGGTTGAAAAAACAAAATTATACCTATCCCAGGGGCCAAAAAATGCGCTGCTCCTTATTATAAGTGCTTCAGGATTTTCTCTTAAGATTACCTCCTCGGCCATTGCTTTTGAAGCACCATAAATATTTAAAGGAGCAACCGCATCTGTTTCGAAATAAGGTCCGTTTTTTTCCCCGTCAAATACCAGATCAGACGAAAAGGAGACGAATAATATATGTTTTTCTAAACAGGCTTTTGACAATAGCCCGGCGGCGGTAGAATTTACTTCAAAACATTGTTCAGGCAATTCTTGCGCTCCATCAACATTTACAAAGCCCGCTGTATTTATAATTGCCCACGGTTTTTGTTGATCTAAAAAAGCGTATACATTTTTCTCATTCGTAATGTCGAAGTTTTCCCGCCCTGTTAGTATATATTTAATATTTCTGGCATCACATACTTTTGCAAATGCCTGTCCAAGGGTTCCGGTTTTACCAGTTATGAGCAGCGGGCTGCCCGGTAAATATTCATTTATTAAAAGCTTACTGGAATTATCTTTTTTATGAAAACGATTTTTTTGATGCCACCATCCTTTTTGATTTATAACAGGATGTGCATCATTCTTTTCGAGAACCATATTTTTTATAAAAGCTGCAATAGCGGTAGGTCTGGGCTCTATAGACCGTAAATCAAAAGCCCCGGGTTCATAATCCATATTTTTATTGGTAAGCAATTTATTCCAGCCGTACGCCCCAAATAACGACCAGAAGGTAACGGCTTTAATATCTATTCCAATCTCTTGTGCATCGTAGCATGAATTTACTATTTCATTAAGCCATCTTAATTGGTCTTCTCTGCCTGAATTCAAATGTGCCTCGGTAATTGCAATGGGTATTTTATATCGCTTCCATGCTTCTTCCAGCAATACAGTTAGGCCAAACGGACTGCCATGATTGATCCTTATAGCTTCCACATCTGCATAATCCTGTATTTCATTACTTCCATGTGTATGCAGGGGATATTTTTTTAAATCATCATCCAAATATCTTTCTGAGGTGATATAATAATTAAATCCCATAATATCAGGAGGCATTGCATTCTCAATAAAAAAATTAAGTGTGCTATCTTTTATGCCCAGCCTTACAAAATAATCCCACATGGTATGGCCTGGCTGCACTTTTCCACACAATAAATCGTAAGTAAGCCAGCGCCTTTCATTTTCGAATGCGGCCTGGTATTTAAGGGATGTAGTACTGAATGTTTTTGAAAGATCTTCTGTTTGCACAAATTTAACACCTGGGTTAATTTTTCTTATTTCTTTCATAGCTAAAATGGTCCCTTTAGTCTGGTTAAGAAACATTTTTGCAAAACTGATATCGTTGGAAATGTGAGGATACCACAAGCCATACAACCCACTGAAACGTGCAGTAGTAAGGGGCTCATTAATGGGAGTATAATAAGTGATCCACGGGAATCTCTGTGCCACCTCCCGGGCATAACAGGCAAATAGATCAGGAAAACCTGGATCTAAAAGGCTGGTAAACTGAGGCCCGCTGCCATGGTGTAAAAGCCCTGCTATGGGTATGATCCCGTACTTATTTATTTTGTCTAAAGCCTGTGTAGTATGTTTCCAATCTATCGCCTGCTGAGCTTGTGGCTGGTGCTTTTCCCACAAAACAGGATAGCGCAGGACTTTTATCCCAAGCTCTGAAATTAATTTAATATCACTCTCACGGGCATAATGTCCTGATAAATTCAGCTGGTCGTAATATGAATCATTAACACGATTAATAGTGCATTCTATTCCTCCCCAAAATTCAAAATTGCGATTCCTGTATTTCTTCTCTATTGACATATGAATAGGGTTCAGTTTGCATTATTTTTTTATAAAGGGTTAATGCCTGGGCAACCACCTGGTCCATATTGTAATACTTATAAGTAGCCAACCTTCCGGCAAAAAAGGTATTAGGAGTTGCCAGGGCAAGTTGTTGGTATTTTTTATAGAGTTCTGCATTTTCTGGCCGGGGAACCGGATAATAAGGATCTCCATCTGCTTTGGGATATTCATATACAGTGCTTGTCTTCGGGTGTACCTGCCCGGTTAAGTATTTAAAATCGGTAATTCTCGTATAAGCTTGTTCGTTAGGATAATTGATTGTTCCGGTTTGCTGGAATTTTTCTGCATTAATGGTTTGAAATTTAAACTCAAGGGAGCGGTATGGCAGCTTTCCATAACAATAGTCAAAGTAGTAATCTATTGGTCCGGTATAAATCATATTCTTATAAGGAATATCCTCTTTAATCTCTTTATAATCTGTATTAAGCATCACCTTGATATTGGGATGGCCCAACATGGTTTCAAACATTTTTGTATACCCATTCAACGGCATCACCTGGTAAGTATCTGTAAAATAACGATCATCTTTATTAGACCTTACAGGCACTCTCGATGTAACTGAAGAATCAAGTTGTGAGGGATCAAGATCCCATTGCTTTCGGGTGTAACCCCTAAAAAATTTTTCATATAACTCTCTTCCAACTTTAGTTATCACTACGTCTTCTGATGTGCATACAGGATGAATAATTTCCGCTTTGGAGGCGTAAAAACTTTCCACCCCTTCCGAACTTAGGTTCAGATTGTACATTTTATTTATTGTGTTAAGATTAATTGGAATCGGTAATAATTGACCGTCAACACTTGCAAGCACCCTGTGCTCATAAGGTCTCCAACTGGTGAACATGCCTAGATAATCGAATACTTCTTTGGAATTTGTGTGAAAAATGTGTGGGCCATATTTATGGATCAGTATACCATCATCATTGTAAAAATCATAAGCATTCCCTGCTATGTGATTTCTTTTATCAACAATTAAAATCTTTTTCCCGGTCTTTGATAGTCTTTCGGCCAGCACACTTCCTGCAAATCCTGCCCCTACTATCATAAAGTCAAACATAAGCATCTTCTTTTTTAGTAGTAATAGAAGAGCCCCTTTTGTTTTTGAGAGTAGCGTTTATATGTTGCATCATTTCGCGCCATGTTTGATCCCATGAATTTTCTTTGAGAAAAAAATCGACACGAGCTAACCAGCTTTTTTTATCGGTAACAGCCAACTCTTTTTCAGCCTCATTTATAAATGCTTCCACATCATCAGCGATATGAATAAGATTATTTATAGCGTAAGGATTTACTACGTCTACAATTGATGAGGATATTACAGGTACGCCCGCTGCTAAATATTCAGGTGTTTTAGTAGGGCTTATATATTTAGTAGAATCATTTAAAAGGAATGGGATCATGGCAATATCCCATCCGGAAAGGTAATAAGGCAGAACCTCGTAATTTCTTGCACCTAAATAATGGATATTCGCTAATTGTGGCAGTGTCGCAGGATCGATTTTAATAACAGGCCCTATAATTACAAAACTCCATTGCGGTCTCCTTGTAGCTATTTCTCTTAGTATATCAATATCGAATCTTTCATCGACAACGCCATAAAAGCCAAAAATGGGGTGAGAGATTTTGGCCTGGTCGGCAGGCTCTTTTCTAATACTACGGGCTTTTTCAAAATGGTCTTTATCAATGCTGCTTGGGAAAGGGAAAATATTGTTATGAGCATTTTTCTTTGCCTTGTAAAGATTATGGCCACCTGTGAATACCAGATCGGCTACCCTGAAAAGTTCTTTTTCTCTTTGCTTTAATTCAGGAGGAGCAAAATTAAAATTAGACAGTTCGTCCATACAATCATAAATGATCATTTCAGGTTGAAGATGGTTACTTATAATGAGTGCCATTGGAGTGTAGTACCAATGAGTATAATTTTTTATAACATATTCATTATAGAACGAGGATAATAATATTTTTTGTTGAAACACATTTTCATCAAGGCTATACCCATGAATGAGATGCGGTGTGATAATCCAAAGATTTGGGCCATCTTTGTTTACTTCCATAAATGGCTTACCAGATTGATCGAATACAGGTTCCTCTAAAAAAAATACTCTATTATGTTTAGCAAACCTTTCCATCAAATGTTGTGGCCTCTGGTAAACAAAATTCCAACGAATATGGCAAAAGCAAATTAGATCCATAGTTAAATGTTTATTTGATTATGATTATTGGTAATTAATAAAACTTAGTAAGTACTGATATTCGATTTGCTACAAATATGCCAATTAAATCATATTTAAACTTTGCGGAATTGTAATGAATTTTAAGTGTTTGTATGAGGACTTAATTCCTCATTTAGAATTGAATGTGGAAAATCCGTTACAGGTTTCGGCTAGATAAAAAGTATGAGTAGTATTGGTAACCAATCAGGGAAAAGGAAAAAAGAGTCAAGTTTTAAAGTATTAATGCAATAAAGCCTCTCTTATAACGCTTATAACTGGAAGAAATAATCTTGGAAAAATTATATTTTGATACAATTTTAACAGG
Organism: Chitinophagaceae bacterium; assembly: GCA_036007765.1. Lineage (GTDB taxonomy): Bacteria > Bacteroidota > Bacteroidia > Chitinophagales > Chitinophagaceae > Ginsengibacter. The sequence goes on from DASYOM010000037.1 coordinate 11,733, forward strand.
ACAAAATTTAAAACGTGATCATTTTATATATCTAAAAATGATCTTGGGTAGGTATTATTAAACATTTCGAAAAAACCAATTGT
>DASYOM010000038.1:0-39985 GCA_036007765.1 Chitinophagaceae bacterium
CCTTTGTCCCAACTCCTATATAGTTACTTAATATTTTCGTCAAAAAGCAGTGAAGGTGATATTTAGGGATCGTACAATTCTATTATCAACCGTAATCCGGCATTTCTCACTTACCCAATCGTAATACCTGGACATTAATCACAACAGCCTTTGTTTTGCTGTACAGGAGGGCAGGCTACAGAGCCATAACTGCAGAACACACAGCAATCCCCGGCTCGCGGCTTTAAAATAGTTTTACAATTTTCGCATGTATAAAAAAAATGACAGGCATCTTCCGGCATGGTTTCTTCTTTTTGAAAACCACAATCAGGGCAGCTTATTATTGATTGTAATTGCATACTTATTTATTCCGGGAATTACCTACCAGCCTACATAATCAGGAGGCTTAATTCCTTTCAGGCGCAGGTAAACAATAAGTTGCCCTAAATGATGTGTTTGATGATCATGCATAAGAATAAGTATTTGTCTTCGTGACATTGGCCCGGCAAAAAAAGGTAGGACTTCATCAAGTTGTTTTGCTTTTATATTTTTATGAGCATTCAATCCCATGTCATAGGCATCACTGAGCTCCTTTATAACCGATGCTTTATCTTTTGGCTTCGCATCGATAGTGGTTTTATTTTTATCTTCAAAAAAATAAGAAGTAGAAAGCCATTGCATGTTTTGAGCAGTATGTAAAAGCTGTTCTCTAAAGCTCATTTCTTCCGGAACCGGTTTAAAATCATAAAATGCTTCCGGCATTAATTCAGCCATTTTCAATGCATATACTTTCGCATTCTCCCATTTACGGGCAAGCTGTGTCACCAGGCTGTCGCTTGATTGAGCTGATGTTTTAAAAGGGCTTATAAAAACAACCAACGTGAATGATATTATCAGAAACCTGAAGAAAGTCATAAAATACTTTTGAGGAATTGATTAGAGATATTTCAAATTTGTTAGTATATATTGCTTAAATATAAATCCAATCACCGAAATATAGCAAGGGAGATTTTTACTTTTCCATCTTTCCCGCTTTCTTCTCAACTTCCTCCTTCATTTCATTTTTAAAATCGAGAAGCTTTTGTGTAAGAGAGGGATCGGTGATGGCTAAAATTTCGGCGGCTAATATTCCCGCGTTTTTAGCAGCATTCAAAGCAACAGTGGCAACAGGAACGCCATTTGGCATTTGCAAAATCGAAAGGATAGAATCCCAGCCATCTACAGAGTTGGAGGATTTAATGGGCACGCCAATAACAGGCAGAATGGTAAGGGAAGCAACCATGCCGGGTAAATGAGCGGCACCGCCAGCGCCTGCAATAATTATTTTTAAACCCCTGGAATGCGCATTGGTGGCATACTCCACCATCCGTGCAGGTGTGCGATGTGCTGACACAATTGTCATTTCAAAATCAACTTCAAATTTTTTCAATATTTCTGCAGCAGCTTCCATCACATTTAAATCACTGTCGCTGCCCATAATAATTCCAACTTTTGCTTGCATAGTGCAAATGTAGTTTCTTTAATAATTAATTTAAGGCAATGGCTTAATGCACCAATGTATTACAGATTAGTAATATCACCAATAAGCAACGCCACCTGGGCTTCAGCAAGCTTTGCCTGGTAGAGGGCATTATACAGCCGTGTCTTGGCATCGTTATAGCTTATTTGAATTTGGCGTAGCTCAACAGATGTAATATTTAATTTCTTAAATCTTTCAGTAGCAATAAAAATATTTTCAGTCGCTAATTCGAGGTTGCTTTTTTCAAGCTGTACAATTTTTAGTGAATTATTGTAATTTATATAAGCATTCGTCAAAGCAGTTTGTAAAGTATTTTTTGTTTCTGCAAGGGTTATATTTTGATTTTTGATTAGTATATCGGTTACGGCTACCTGTTTTTTTATAAGCCCCCCATTAAATAGTGGAATGGCTACTCCTATTGAACCGGAAGGCCCATAAGTCTGGTTGAACAAAGTGAATCCTGCACCGTTGCTGTTCCGTGCGAAATTATAAAAGCCATTAAGAGTCACTACCGGCAATCTTTGAGCATTAAGTTCTTTTCTTGATTCAAATAAAACTGTAAGGTCACTGTTGGCGAGAAGTATATCAGGGTTTTGCATTTCAATTTTATTTTGCGCTTCTTCGATAGCAGGTAATTCTTTAACTGTAATTGTATCAACAACACTATAAGTTGTATCAGGAGCCTTTCCCATAATATTATATAATGAAGTTTTTGCAATGGCTAATGAATTTTGTAAAGACAACAGGATAGAATTCTGTTCATTTAAATCAACCTGTGCTTCCAGCACTTCATACTTAGCGCCTGTTCCTATTTCAAAACGGCGTTGAGCAAGATCATTACGATCGCGGTAAAGGCCTATTTGTTCCTGCGTTGATTTGACTTGTTCTTTAAGAGTTACAACATTATAATAAGATGAAATAACATTATAGACTATTTCATTCAAATTTTTTCTAAAAGTATATTCACCATTTCTTTCAAGTTCTTTCAGCCTTCTTTTTGTAGCAAACATTCTTAAGCCATCAAACACACGCCAGTTTACTGCAACGCCGGCATTAAAATTTTTTGTTGAGGTTCCATTCCGGTTTGTAACAGTTCCATTGCTAAGTTTTTGCTGGAGATTGTTTAGTCCTATCGCTTTATTGGCTGTAGCGCTTATGATAGGTATTGCGCCTGCATTGGCCCAGTTATTATTTATTTTTCCAATTTCAATGTTGTTCCTGCTGATAGTAATTCCATAATTGTGTTCAATAGCATATTTAACAGCATCTTCGGCTGTTAATAATGTGTCCTGCGCAAATAGCTGCCCATTAAAAAAGAAAAATTGTGCAATGAATAATAATCCCGTACTTCTAAAGCGCTTCATTCAAGGGAGTCTTTTTTGATGAAAGAAATGCATACATGGCAGGCACAACGTATAACGTAAGAATTAAAGAAAACATAATGCCGCCAACAATTACAACTCCCAGTGGTATGCGGCTTGTGGAAGCATCACCAATAGAAAGCGCTAATGGCAATGCTCCAAGTGACATGGCAAGGCTTGTCATTAATATCGGGCGTAATCTTGAAAAAGCAGATTCCACTACTGCCTGTACTTTATCCAATCCTGCTTTTCTTTTTTGGTTAGCGAATTCCACAATTAAAATTCCGTTTTTAGTAACGAGGCCGATGAGCATTATCATTCCTATCTGTGAAAAAATATTAAATGTCTGGTCAAATATCCAAAGTGAAAGTAAGGCACCGGCTAATGCCAAAGGCACTGTGATCATAATAATAAAGGGGTCAATAAAGCTTTCAAATTGAGCGGATAAAACAAGATAGATCAATATGAGCGCCAGTACAAATGCAAATAAAGTATTGCCTGAGCTTTCTGCATAATCCCTGGAAGTGCCACTGAGTGCGGTTGTAAATGAATCGTCCAATACTTTTTTCGCGATTCTATTCATTTCTTTTATGCCGTCTCCCACGGTATATCCCTCTGCAAGGCCTGTAGATATAGTTGCAGATTTATACCTGTTGAAATGATAAATAGTTGGTGGCGCTGAGGCTTCTGTAGTAGATACTAAATTGTCAAGCCGTATATTTTCATTCCTGATATTTCTAACCATTAATTTACTTAGATCATTGGGGTCGTCCCTTGCGTTACGATCTACCTGCCCCAATACCTGGTATTGCTTTCCTGATTTTAAAAAATACCCGAACCTCCTGTCACTATACGCAAGTTCCATTGCTCTTGAAATAGCATCGGCACTTACACCTAATTCACTTGCCCTGAGGCGGTCAATGTTTACCCGGAGCTCGGGCTTATTAAATTTCAGATCCGCATCTACACCTTCAAATACAGGGCTGTTATTGGCTTCATCTAGAAATTGAGGAAGCACCTTTCTTATTTTTTCAAAATCATTGTTTTGAATTACAAATTGAACAGGTTGTCCTCCACGCCTGCTCACGGAAATCGTTTGCTCCTGCGAAGCGAATGCTCTCCCCTGGGGATATTTTTTAAGATTTTTATTAACCGCATCTACAACCTGTTGCTGTGTTCTTTTCCTGTCCTTAGGATCTGTAAGGGTCACATTTACAAATCCGCTGTTAGTCGCGCCACTTGCAAACCCGGGAGCAGTAAGGCTTATGATTTTTGTTTTTTCGGGGACGGAATCAATGATCATCTGGTTAATGCTGTCAATATAAGAATCCATATATTCATAGGCAGTTCCCTCGGGAGCCGTAACGCTTAGCCTGAATTGATTGCGGTCTTCGAGAGGCGCCAATTCGGAAGGGATAGTTGTAAAAATAAACCAGATAATGCTAAAGCACGCGGCAACAAGAACAAAAGCCATCCATTTTATTTTCATAAAACGGGCTAAACTATTTTTATACCCCATTTCCATTGCAGTAAAAAATGGTTCTGTTTTTTTATAGAACCAGGAATGCCCTAATTTTTTACTGGTAAGTTTTACATTGAGCACGGGTGTTAATGTAAGCGACACAAATGCGGATATGAGCACCGCCCCTGCAACAACAATCCCAAATTCGCGGAAAAGCCGGCCTGTAAAACCTTCTAAGAATATAATAGGCAGAAAAACTATAGCCAGGGTAATTGATGTGGATATAACGGCGAAATAAATTTCTTTAGAGCCTTCTTTTGCCGCCTGGTATTTATTCATACCCGCCTCCATTTTTTTGAAAATATTTTCAGTTACTACTATTCCATCATCTACCACAAGGCCGGTTGCGAGTACAATTGCGAGAAGAGTAAGCACATTAATAGTAAAGCCAAACAGGTACATAATAAAGAATGCTCCAATTAAAGAAACAGGAATATCAAGTAACGGGCGTATTGCAATTAGCCAATCGCGGAAAAATAAATAAATGATAAGGATCACCAGCAATAAAGCAATGAAAAGTGTTTCTTCTACTTCTGAAATAGAACGCTTAATAAATTTTGTTTGGTCCATTCCGATGTCGAGTTTAAAGTCACCGGGAACTTCTTTTTTTATTTGTTCTAATCTTTTATAAAATTCATTTGATATGGAAACATAATTAGAACCAGGTTGCGGAATAATGGCCAACATAATCATTGGAATGCCACTTTCCTTTAATCCTGATTGTTGATTTTCCGGGCCTAATACCACATCAGCAACATCTTTTAATTTTATGTTTGCGCCATTAATATTTTTTATAACCAGGTTATTGAACTGATCTTCTGTATTTAATTTTCCAAAAGTGCGAACAGAAAGCTCTGTAGTGTTTCCATAAATTTTTCCGGCGGGTAGTTCAACACTTTGTGTAAGCAATGCCTGCTGAATATCATCAGCAGTGAGCCCATAAGCATTTAGCTGACCTGCCTTCAGCCATATTCGCATGGCGTATCTTTTCTCACCCCAAATTGATACCGAGCTTACCCCGGGGATTGTTTGTAATTGCTCAATGATATTATTATTGGCATACTCTGTAACCTCGAGCAGGTTGCGTGTATTACTTTGCAGGGTAACGGCGATGATCGGCTGTGCGCTTGCATCTGCTTTTGATACCACCGGCGGTGCATCTACATCCTGCGGAAGCTGGCGGGCAGCCTGTGATACCTTATCACGTACATCGTTAGCCGCAGCTTCAAGGTCAACGCCAAGCTCAAATTCTGCATTAATATTGCTTCGTCCCTCACTGCTTGATGAAGTGATATTTTTTACACCAGCAATGCCATTAAGGGCTTTTTCAAGAGGTTCTGTTATTTGCGATTCAATAATATCAGAATTGGCACCGGAATAGGAAGTGCTTACGGAAATATTCGGAGGATCAATAGCAGGATAATCCCTTACACCGAGGAATTTAAAACCGATTACGCCAAATAAAACAATCACCAGGTTCATCACAATGGCGAATACGGGACGGCGCAAACTTGTATGAGAAATATTCACTTGCTCTCCTGCTTTTTTAATGAAGAAAGATTTATTTTACTTCCTGGTTTAATAGATAACAAACCTGTTGTAACTACAGTGTCACCAACGGCAAGGCCTTTCAATACTTCAACTCTTGCCGAATCTCTTTCACCGGTAACTACTATATTGAAATTGGCAACTCCATTCCTGTAAACAATTACTTTCTTATCCCTGGCTCCGGGAATAATAGCATGTGTGGGTATCATTATCGCATTATTATTATCACCCATATTAAAGTTCACGGTTGCAAAAGAGCCTGCAGTAATATTTTTATCCGTATTCTCAACAATGGCATGTACTTTAAGGCTTCTGTTTTCTGCTGTAATTCCTGACTCTGTTGCTACGATCTTAGCATTGTATTTTTTTGAAGAAGATTCTGTGCTAAATGAAATAGAATTACCGAGGTTTATATTTGATGTGTATTTTTCAGGCACAGAAAATTCAAGCTTTAATTTATTTATTTGCCGTATTGTTGTAACAATAGTTGCAGGCGTTACATATGCACCTATACTTATATTTTTAAATCCGATTTTACCATCAAAAGGCGCTCTTATTATTGTCTTATTAATTGAGGCATTTAGCACCTGCATATCAGCCTGTATTGTACTCACACTTAATAAGCTCAAATCATAATCTTGTTGGCTGATGCCACCGATTTTCAATAATTCGCTTTGACGATCTTGTGTTTTTTTTGCAATGGCTATTTGTACGTTTAGCTTATGAAGCTGTGCTTGTAAGTCACCATCAAAAAGCTTTGCCAGTAAAGTGCCTCTTCTTACCAATGCACCTTCCTTAATTGAAAGCATAACTACCTTTCCTGAAACTTCCGGATGAATTTCTGTTTCTTCAAATGGTAATAAAGTTCCTGCAACATCTATACTTGAATTTAAAACAGAAGATTGTACAAAATATCCTTCTACAGGTAATGGAGCATTCGCCCGTAGTTTATTTTCTGATTTACTTCCTGGTGAAGGGCCTTTGGATTTACTCCCACAGGAGGACAGGTAACATAAAAAAATAATCCCTAAAAGAACGTTCCAGTACTTCAATTTCATTATGGTGATTTCCTGATTATTAAAACTTTTTTATAAGACGATAATATTTTTAAAAACCTTCGAAAAGAAATTAATCGCTTATAACTTTCAAAAGTGATTTTATTTTATTGGAAGTATGTATCAACTCCTGGCGTTCGTTACTGAGAATAGTAATATGCCCCATTTTTCTGCCAGGCCTTGTCTCTTTTTTTCCATAAATATGAACAAACACATTATCTATCTCAAGCACTTTTTCAAGCCCATCATATTTCACTTTGCCTGAATAATTTTCTTCACCTATTAAATTTACAATTGCTGCAGATATTATGTGATCCGTATTTCCCAAAGGATACCCGAGCATTATGCGCCAAAGCATATCAAACTGGGAGCTATAATTACTTTCAATTGTATGATGCCCGCTATTATGAACCCTTGGGGCAATTTCATTCACAAGCAAATTGTTAGCCATATCTAAAAACATTTCTACTGCAAAGATACCCGCACTCTTAAATTTTTTTACGACCGTTAATGCTATCGCTTCAGCCTTCCATAATAACTGTTGATCGAGTTGAGCAGGGCTCAACTGGTATTCCAGTAAATTAAAATCCTTATTAAAGATCATTTCAACAGGCGGGTAAATTGCAACATCACCTGCTTCATTTATTGCTATAATTAAAGAAATTTCTTTTTTAATATAAACCTCTTTTTCGAGTATCGCAGGCTCATTAAAACCATTTGAAATATTTTCCCTGGATTTTAAGATTATTACACCTCTTCCATCATAGCCACCCATAGCCAATTTGTGTACCGCTGGTAAAAAAGAAATATGATCTTTTAATTCTTCTTTAGTTTGAGTTATTTTAAAATCGGCAGTGGGAATCTGGTTTTCCTGATAAAATTGTTTTTGAAGAATTTTATTTTTCACAATGGAAAGAGCAGAAGGACTGGGATAAAGTCTCACGCCTTCTTTTTCAAGCTTTATTAGCGCTTCTACATTTACTGACTCAATCTCAATAGTAATTGTATCTAAGCCTTTGCCAAAGTTATAAACGTCATCGAAGCTGGTAATATCGCCTTTAGTAAAGTGATGGCAAAGATGTGCAGCGGGACATTCCGGGTCAATTTCCAAAACGAACGTTTCTACAGGATAATTAGCGGCCGCCTGTAAAAGCATCCTTCCCAATTGGCCTCCACCCAGTATGCCTGCTCTTTGCATTTAAAAATTTTCTGCAAGATAAATGTTCCACATTCAGAAAAATTAAAATCACAATAATTAAGTGAAACAAAAAACCGGCCTGAATATGCCGGTTTATATTGAAAAAAATAATTTTCTATTTCGTAAATGTATAAGTAATATAGCCAGTATTTCCATTTCCCAAATCTATAGGAGACCTCGCAGAAAAATTATTGCCTGATATATTTTGCAATTGTAAACGGTACCCATCGTCTACATTCTTTGCTTTCATGCCATTCAATTTTTTGAACTGAAATTGTGCTGCATCTCCTTTCCCATAAATGCTCCAATAAATGTCTTCCTTTTTGCCATTTACTAAAGTGAAAGAACCTTTACCGTTTTTAATAAGTTCCCATTTACTTCCCTGGAAATCCTGGTAAGGCGCCTCGTCAAATACATCGGTTACTTTAAAAGTTGATGGCACATCTACTCCAATATCAGAAATTGTCCACGTTCCATCAAGGTTGCCGTTAGAAGCCTTCAGGCCAGTTGCATTTTTTGTAGAAGAACAGCTTACAATAAAAAAGGTTACGATAGCAATGAATAAAATATTGATCATTCTGTTCATAATAAATAATTTTTTTGCTATGTTGTTACATAAATCCTGCCAAATAACGACAACTCCTAACCCTGAAGGGGAATACAGGACCTTCTTATGTGTTACACAATCATTGTAAGATTCTGAAATTTTATTTCTGGGGATGAATAAAATCATTTGGTCTTACAAACCCATGATATTGTCCTTCATTCGTGGAAGGGTTGGGATGGGGCTTTTCGGAAAAGGAACGATTGCAGCTTATTATTTTACCTTTGATTAAAATAAATTTCATGAAAACAACCGTTATAGACCCAATAAAAACCGATAAACAACAAACAGATTTTTTGCCATTGCTTGGTACTGATTATGTGGAATTTTATGTAGGAAATGCAAAGCAGGCAGCTCATTATTACAAGACAGCTTTCGGCTTTCAATCCCTTGCTTATGCCGGCCCTGAAACAGGTGTGAAAGACAAGGCGAGTTATGTGATAAGGCAAAATAAACTAACGTTTGTATTAACAACACCTGTAAAGCCTGGTAACGAAATTGCAGATCATATTTATATGCATGGCGATGGTGTAAAAATGCTCGCGCTTAAAGTGGAAGATGCAACTTCGGCATGGGAAGAAACTATAAAGCGGGGTGCTAAAAGTTACATGGAACCTTTGACAATGAAGGATGATGATGGGGGAATAATTATGAGTGGGATCCATACTTATGGTGATACAATTCACCTTTTTATTGAAAGAAAAAATTACACTGGCATATTTATGCCGGGGTTTCGTAAATGGGAAAGTGCTTACAATCCTTCTGATGCCGGTCTCTTATATGTGGATCATTGTGTAGGTAATGTGGGCTGGAACCAAATGAATAAATGGGTTAGTTTCTATGAAGATGTAATGGGCTTTAAAAATATATTGAGCTTTGATGATAAAGACATTTCCACGGAATATTCTGCTTTAATGAGTAAAGTAATGAGTAACGGAAACGGTTATGTGAAATTTCCTATAAACGAACCTGCTGAAGGAAAGAAAAAAAGCCAGGTAGAAGAATATCTTGAATTTTATAATGGGGAAGGCTGTCAGCATATAGCAATTGCAACTAATAATATTATTGAGTCAGTAACTCAACTTCAGCAGCGCGGTGTGGAATTTTTAAAAATACCTTCCAGTTATTATGCATCCATTTTAGATAGGGTAGGGCATATAGATGAAGACCTGGAACCATTAAGTAAACTTGGAATTCTTATTGATAAAGACGAAGAGGGTTATCTTTTACAAATATTCAGCAAGCCGGTAGAAGATAGGCCCACATTGTTTTTTGAGATCATCCAGCGGAAAGGATCGAGGAGCTTTGGCAAGGGAAATTTCAAAGCGCTCTTTGAAGCGATTGAAAGAGAGCAGGAGGAGAGAGGGAATTTATAGTTATTATTAAATTCTATTAGTGCCCACCTACTAACGTAATCCCCTCTCCTTTGGAGAGGGTTCATGAAGAAAAATTTTGAAAAACTAACAAACCACTTTGCTAAATCGAATCTGCACGACTCAATTAAAAGAAATACCGTAAGGCTTTTGCAACAAATTGAAATTCCTGAAAAACTGGAAGGCGCTGTAATGGAGATATGTGTTAACTATGTGGAATCTCCGAACGAAGTTGTAGCTACTAAAGCTTTTTCTTTAACCATACTGGGTAGGCTCGCAAAAAATATCCTGAAATAATTCCTGAAATAATACTTCTGATTGAGCAGCAGTTAATGCACGAAAGCGCGGCATTCAAATCAAGAGCGAAAAAAATTTTAAAAGGATTTTAATTATTACAAAGTTCTTTTACGAAAGATTTTTACCTCCGAACCTTTCGCCATAAAAACTGAAGAAGGCTTTTCGCTATTCAAAAAAGAAAAGTCATCACCATACAGATTTTTAAAGTCGCAATCAATTTTATAATCTGTAACATGAAATATTTCCCAGCGGGGATGCTGTACCTCGTATGCATAGGTTTTAGTTTCATTTACTTTCGTAAAACCCCAGTAATGTTCTGCAATAAATTCTTCTTCGCTGCCAATACGCATGGGTGAAGATTTTTTTTGTGTAGTTGTAGTTAGCGCATGCCATTTATTTTTATCTCTCCATTCGTAACCTGTTTCAAGTCCTGCATCGCTTTCATGATGAAAATGTTTCATTTTCATTGTTGCATATTTTTCTTTATATAGCTTGTTAGCAAGCAGTGTTATGGCTGGTTTGGGCACAATTTCTTTTATAAAAGTTACACCTCTCATCCAGTTGCCATTATTATTATGTTTCACATAAAATCTTAGATTTACTTCTTCGAAATTAATATGATATGGCACACCAAAACCCATGATCTTGGTATTTAAAAACATAAACCCGACGAGGCTTACATAAGTTTTTCCTTCAAATGAATCGATTTGTGTCTTACCGGGAAGATAAGGCAAAAGCAGATCAGGCGATATGCTATAGTTTGCCATTATAAGATTGTTCCAGGCGGCATGTAAAAAATGTGATTCCATTTTATTTATTTTTTTGGCCTGTAAAAAGGACGAAAGATCAATCGTAAGTTCTGGTCGTAAGTAATGTAATTATATATCCAGTTACTAAAAACCGAGATTTTGTTTTTAATTCCCAGTAATAAAAAGAGATGAAGGCCCATCCAGATCATCCATGCAAAAAAACCATTGAAGTGAAATTTTGGTTTGGGTATATCAACCACTGCAAGATTACGGCCAACTGTAGCCATAGAACCTTTATCATGATATTCAAACTTTTCTATAGAGTTTTGATTCTTTTGCATTTTTAAAAAGTTCTTACCTAACGCCTCACCTTGCGCAATGGCTACTGATGCCACTTGTGGATGGCCATGCGGATATTTTTCTGTTTCCATATATGCAACATCTCCTATAGCATAAATATTTTCAAGGTCGTTTACCCTGTTATACCTGTCTACCTTAATGCGGTTGCCTTTTACAACCAGGTTCTTGTCAATTCCTTCTGGAATATTTCCCTTTATACCTGCGGCCCAAATTACCAGGCAAGAATCTATGCTCTCACCATTTTGCATTGACACTGTTTTGCCATCATAACTTTTTACCGTAGTTTCTGTCTTTACAATCACCCCCAGATTCTTTAAATATCCACGTGAATCATTACTGGATTTATCGGACATTGTTCCCAATGTTTCCGGACTTCCTTCAATCAAATAAATTTTCATTTTGTTGAAGTCTATCTCGGGATAATCTTTCGGAAGTACAAATCTGCGCATATCAGCAATTGCTCCACTCATTTCAACTCCTGTGGGGCCACCTCCTACTACAACAATGGTCAAAAGCTTTTGTAAATCTTCACCAGTTTTTGCATACAATGCGTCTTCCATATTTTGAAGAAGCCTGTATTTTATTTGTAAAGCTTCCAATGTACTTTTCATCGGAAATGTATGCTCTACCAATTGCTGGTTGCCAAAAAAATTTGTATCCGCTCCGGTAGCAAGCACGAGTGTATCAAAAGGATATTCCGCTTCATCAGTTATCACTTTTTTATTTATAACGTCAACAGACGTTACAACTCCCATCCGAAAATGAACATTATTTTCTTTGTGAAAAGCTTTTCTTAAGGGAAAAGAAATATCGCTTGCATCAAGCCCCGCTGTAGCAACCTGGTAGAATAAGGGCTGGAACTGGTGAAAATTAAAACGGTCTATTAAGGTAACATCAAAGCCTTTCTTACCAGTAAGTTTTCGTCCAAGTTTCAACCCGCCAAAGCCGCCACCTATTATTATTATTTTCATGGGGCAAAGTTAAGACAGAAAGAATGCAGCTATAAAATAAGAGAACAAATGGTCTGAGAAATCTTTATTAACCCATGGTAGCAGGAGTTCGCCAAAGCACGGACTCACCTCATTTCAACGATAGGAGAACTCTTCAAAACTATAAGAAAGTTTGAAAAAAGAAAAACTTAATTATTGATTACCATTAACCGTCTGGAAATAATTCAATACAACATCCTTACCTTAATCGTTTCTTTCACTTTCTTCAATAACTCAAGTGCATTTCCTGATAAATTTTTATTTACGTCCAAAACAACGTATCCTATATCATCATTGGTTTTCAAATACTGCCCAAGTATGTTTATTTTATTTTTTGAGAGCTCAGTATTTATTTCAGATAATACACCGGGAACATTATTATGTATATGCAAAATTCGATGCGTACCTTCCTGCGGAGGCAGGCTTAAACCGGGTATTGTATGCGATCCTGTAGTGATTCCTTTTTCCAGGAAATTAAAAAGCTTATTACCCACATCCTCCCCAATATTCAATTGCGCCTCTTCAGTAGAACCTCCAATGTGTGGTGTTAATATCACATTGCTCAACCCCTGGAGGGGAGATAGAAAAGGGTCACCATTTTTCTGAGGCTCCGAAGGAAAAACATCAATAGCTGCACCGCCCAGTTCATTGTCAACTAATGCATTTTTTAGTGCTGGTATATCTACAACCTGGCCTCTTGCATAGTTAATGAGCATGGCAGTAGGTTTGCAATATTTCAACGTTGCCTTGTTAATGATATTACGGGTAGCAGGCAGGTCAGGCACATGGAGTGTTATAATATCAGAGAAGCGCAATAATTCTTTTAAAGATGATTTGTCTTCTGCATTTCCCAGGGGCATTTTAGTTTCTGTGTCATAAAAAATCACTTTCATGCCAAGTGATTCTGCAAGTACGCTTACCTGTGAGCCAATATTTCCATAACCAATAATGCCCAAAGTTTTTCCACGCAGTTCATGACTGCCGGTAGAATCTTTAAGCCAGATTCCCTCGTGTGCAGCCTTGTTCTTGTCAGGTATTTTCCTGATGAGCATGATGGAAGAAGCTATTACCAGTTCTGCAACAGAACGTGTATTGGAATAAGGTGCATTAAAAACAGTTACTCCTTTTTTTGTGGCGGTCGAAAGATTAACCTGGTTTACCCCAATACAAAAACAACCAATAGCCTGGAGCTTCGGGGCATTATTAAGAACTGCTTCTGTAATCTTTGACTTTGATCTGATACCCAGCAAGTGAACGTCTTTAATTTCTTTTATTAAATCGCTTTCACTTAGTGCGCCGGGTATTTGCTTCACCGAAATATAACCTGCATCTGTAAATTTTTTTGTGGCTGCTTTGCTGATATTTTCGAGAAAGAGAATTTTAATTTTTTCTTTTGGATAACTTGTAGTCTTTTTTTCCGCCATATAAAGTTTGTAATGTAATATTGCAAATATAGTCCCTTAATCTATGAATTATTTCCGATGAGTATTTGCAGAAATTATTTTATCCGGGTTATTTTTTCAATCCTGATTAATGCCTGTAATTCAGGTTCTGCATCTAAGTCAGTAATTAAAGATTCGACAATTTACGTAGCGCCTATACCCGGGAACATCCCAAAATCAGAATTCGACAGGTATCACAAAGAAGTAGAAGATTTTTACAATAAACATTTAATTGGCAGGGGATTCAACGGCGCAATATTAGTTGCAAAAAAGGGTAGGGTTATCTTTGAAGATTACCATGGATATTTTAATCTTCGTAAAAAAGATTCACTTACTCCTCACAGTGCTTTCCACCTTGCATCAGTTTCAAAAACATTTACAGCAATGGCAGTATTGAAACTTTCTGAGCTAGGAAAGCTGAATCTTACTGATGATGTAAAAAAATATTTCCCGGGATTTCCTTATGATAACGTTACGATAAAATTATTACTAAGCCACAGAAGTTCACTTCCCAATTATATTTATTTTATGCAGAAATTGGGTTGGAATCCAAAACAATATTGCTCGAATGAAGACGTGCTAACTTATCTTGAAAAATTTAAACCACCATTACAAGGCACGCCGGGAACACACTTTACTTATTGCAATACTAACTACGCATTATTAGCATTGATTATTGAAAAAGCCTCAGGTACAAGCTACCCGGCTTTTCTACAGGAATATTTTTTTACACCTTTGAACATGAAGGATACATATGTATTTACAATGATGGATAGTGCCAGGGCTATGCCTTCGTACGACTGGCGGAGCAGGCAGGAAGGCCTTACCTTTTTAGACACCGGATTTGGTGATAAAAATATTTACAGCACCCCTGAAGATCTTTTGAAATGGGATCAGGCATTGTATACAAACCAGATTTTTAAGCCCTCAACTTTAAATGATGCCTATACCCCATACAGTAATGAAAAACCCGGTATTAGAAATTATGGTTACGGGTGGAGAATGAATGTATATCCTGATGGAAAAAAAATAATTTATCACAATGGGTGGTGGCATGGCAACAATACTGTTCTCATTAGAATGATTGAAGACTCTGTTACAATTATTGTGCTTGGGAACAAATACAACAGGGCCATCTATGATACAAAAAAAATGGCAGCGATTTTTCAATCATCAGCTATAATGGACGACGAAGAAAGGGCAGGAAATAATAAAGAAGATCTTTCATCAGATGAAAAACAAGATTCAACTATAGCAAACAAAGGTGATTCTTTATCCATTAAAAAAAACGCTGAAATCAACTTAAAGGAAAAGAAAAAGAAATAAAAAGACTTCCTTAGCCCACGGATTCAGTTGTTATCAAATACTTGCTAAATGTGTGATGTTAAATAACACAAATTTATAATTGCATTTCTTATTAGCTATTTCCAAAAAATAAATAACAAAGCAATATTGAGGTTACAATTCCTACAAGATCTGCCAGTAACATTGCTCCAATAGAATAGCGGGTATTCTTAATAGATACTGCTCCAAAATAAACGGCAACTACGTAAAAGGTAGTGTCTGAAGCTCCCTGGAAAATTCCTGAAAGTTTACTTGCAAAGGAATCAGGGCCATAAGTTGTCATGGTACTAACCATCATTCCCCTGGCTGCGCCGCCACTCAATGGCCGTATCAATGCAGTTGGCAGTCCATCTACAAAACGGGTATCCGCACCAAGCATTGCAAAAAAATGTTTCATGCCGTTGATGATGGCATCGAAGGTACCGCTTGTTCTAAGCATACTAACGGCCACGAGTATGCCAAGTATGTATGGTATAATACGGACTGCGGTTTCAAATCCATTTTTAGCGCCATCCACAAAAGCAGCAAATAAGTCAATTTTTTTATACAGTCCGCCTAAAACAATCAGCAAAAAAACCAGCAGTATTAATCCATTGCTAAGCTGTCCTGAAAACAATTGTATGCCAGCCGCATTTAAGCTGGTTATGTAAAAAACCAAGCCCGCAATTATCGCCGAAACAGCAAGTACCCAGGCAAGTATTACTGGTTGAAATAAGTTGATCTTTTGTTTAAAAGAAACAATGATCATTGCAGCCATTGTTCCCACAAATGTTACTATCATGCAGGGTAAAAAAACATCTGTTGGGTCAGATGCATTTTGCGCAGCCCTTACTGCTATCACACTTACAGGAATTAAATTTAGCCCGGCAGCATGCAGACAAAGAAACATTATCTGCGAATTTGAAGCGACCTCTTTATTGTGATTTAATTCCTGCAGGCTTTCCATGGCCCTCAATCCAAATGGGGTTGCGGCATTATCCAACCCAAGCAGGTTGGCAGAAAAATTCATGATCATATGGCCCATGGATGGGTGGCCTTTGGGAATTTCAGGAAAAAGCTTAGAAAAGAAAGGTCCTACAATACGGCTTAAAAGCCTTATGCCACCAGCCTTTTCAGCAATATTCATAAAACCAATAAACAATGCGAGAATTCCGATAAGCTTCAGGCAAATATCTACCGCTACCCAGCAAGTCTCAATAACGCCGTCAAGTTTAAGCGGATTTGCCGGATCGGCAGCTTTGCCTGTAACCATCCAGGTGAAAATTTGCGAATCTCCAAAGAAAAAGCACTTGATACCGGCGACAGTAATAGCAATAATAATAAACGCTGCCCATATTCTGCTTAAAGCCATAAAGTTTTTTAATGCAAAAAACTAAGATAGGTAATTGAAAATTGAGAATTGAAGATTATGAATTAAGAATTAAGTATTTTTTAATTGAGATTGTGTAAACGGAAATTTTATTTGAGTTGTTTAGGCATAAAACTTTTACTTTGCCTTTTCAAAAGAAAAACCCTGATGAAGAATTTTAATTTCAAAAAAATATTGCCGCACATTATTGCAGTTGTTATTTTTTTAATTGTTTCTGTTGTGTATTGTAAGCCGGCGCTTGATGGCAAAGTAGTGCTACAACAGGATATACAGGGCTGGCGTGGCATGAGCCAGCAATCGGTAGAGTTTAATGAAAAAAATGGATACTATCCTTTATGGACTAATAGTATGTATAGTGGCATGCCGGCCTACCAGATTTTTTTGGATGCACGCACACATGTTTGGGTTGGCTACCTGGGCTCTGTAATTACCTTAGGCCTTCCAAAACCGATGAGTTTTTTCTTTCTTGCCTGTATTTGTTTTTACTTTTTTTGCATAGTTGTCGGGGCAAATCCATGGACAGGGATAATGGGTGCATTAAGCTATGCTTATTGCACCTTTGATCCTATACTTGTTGCAGTAGGCCATGATACGGAGATAATTTCCATCGGTTATTTACCTGCAGTTCTTGCAGGAATACTCTTGCTTTTTCAAAAACGATACTGGACAGGATTTGCTGTCACGGCACTTTGTGCTGCTTTGTTAATTGGTCAAAACCATTTACAAATGGTTTATTACACATTAACTATCTCGGCAATCATGTCTGTTTGTTTTATTGTAAAAAGCTATAAAGAAAAGCAGATAAGTATAGCTTTGAAAAGTTTATCGCTTGCATTAATCGCAGGGGTCCTTGGGCTTGCATGTAGCGCTGTGACCATAATGCCTACATATGAATATGCTAAAGAAAGTACACGGGGAGGGAGGTCAGAATTGACCTCATTAAAAAATGACGAGAATAAAACTAAAGGCGGCCTTGATAAATCCGAAGCTTTCAGGTGGAGTTATGGTTTAGGTGAAACTTTTACATTTTTGATACCCGATCTATATGGAGGGGGAAGCCGGAATAAAGAATTGAATTCATCTTCAAAGTTCGTTGAGAAACTAACAGAAGCAGGTATGCCGGAAGAAGGCGCTATTCAAAATGCAGCGTACAGTACTTATTGGGGAGGGCAGCCTTCTACTGCAGGCCCTGTTTATTTTGGCGCCATCATCTGCTTCCTTTTTATTTTCGGAATATTTTATGTAAAGAGCTGGCACAAATGGTGGATACTTACTGCAAGTGCTTTTGCAATATTATTGGCGTGGGGAGCAAATTTGAAAGGCATTAATTATTTCCTTTTCGATCACTTGCCCTTCTATAATAAATTCAGGGCAGTAACTATGTCATTGGTAATTCCTCAGTTTTGCTTTTCTGTCTTAGCAGTATTAGCACTAAACAGGTTGCTAAATGAAACTGACTGGAGCAATGCATGGAAAAAGTTGCGGTTGAGCGTGTATGTTGCAGGTGCGATCTTAATAAGTCTTAGCGGATTTTATTTTAGCTCAGGTTTTTCTTCATCAAATGATAAGGAGCTGAAAGAAAATTATAAACAAGGAATGCTGCAGCAGGTTCCACAGGGGCAGCAGCCCTCTCCGCAGGTTTTACAACAGGCCGAAGATTTTAGCCGGCGGTTAATATCTGCATTACATGACGACAGGAAAAGCCTTATGGGAGGAGACTTGTTTAGATCAATTATACTTATACTATTTGCAGTTATTTTAGTTGGATTATATGCAAAGCAAAAGATAAGGCCTGTTATTTTAATTGCAGGATTAATTATATCATCGGCCTACGATCTTCTTGGTGTTTCTATGAGGTATTTGAATTCTGATAGTTATGTAGAAGATAGTGATTTTGAATCAGCATTTATACCTTCGGAAGCAGATCAGCAAATAATGAAAGATCCTGATCACTCAAACTTTCGTGTTTTTAATCAGACCGCGGGAAGCCCGTTATATAGTGATTCGAAAACTTCTTATCACCATAATTCTATTGGTGGCTATCATCCCGCTATGCTTGGTTTATATAATGATATTATTGAAAGGCAATTAAGTAAAGGAAATATGCGCGTGTTCAATATGCTCAACACAAAATATTTTATCGTGCAAAACCCACAGACGGGAAAGCCCGTTGCTCAATTAAACCCTGGCGCATTTGGAAATGCATGGCTTGTAAAAGGAATAAAATATGTAGATAATGCCAATGAAGAAATGCAGTCACTTGACAGTACTGACCTAAGGGATACCGCAGTGGTAGAAAAGAAATACCAGGGACAAATAAAGCAGGCACCAGCACCCGATTCTTCAGCATATATAAAATTAAAGCAGAATCTTAATGATAAAATTGATTACACTTATCATAGTACTTCCCCGCAGTTTGCTGTACTAAGTGAAATCTATTACCCGGTTGGCTGGAACGCATTTATTGATGGACAAAAGGCTGACTATGTAAAAACGAATTATCTATTAAGAGGGATGGATCTGCCTGCTGGTGATCATGAAATTGAATTCAGATTTGAGCCAAAATCATACAGTAACGGAAGAACAATAACCATTATCGCTAACAGCCTTGTATTCCTTTCAATAATTATAGCCATCATATATTATGCAAGAAAAAGGCGCAAACCAAATGCGCATGTATTATAGTTTTGTATAACAACATTATATTTGTTACCAGGTTAAAAACATTTAGCAGTTTATTCAAATAAAACTTAGACTTCTACCGGGCGGTGCAAAAGGGATAATAGAAAAAATCTATTAGAAAAATAAAACTTATGGTTATCGGGAATGGAATGATTGCTAACCGGTTTATGGATTATAAAAATGATAAAGACATCATCATTTTTTCTTCGGGAGTCTCCAACTCAACAGATACGGTTGAAGAAAATTTTTCCAGAGAATTTTATTTATTAACACAAACAGTAAAAAATAACCCCGGCAAAACGGTTGTTTATTTTAGTACCTGCAGCATCGAAGATAATGACCTGGCTTTATCACAATATATAATTCATAAAAAAAAAATCGAAAAATTTATTAACCAAAATGTAGACAGGTATTATCTTTTCCGGGTTTCAAATCTTGCCGGCATTTCTAATAATCCATATACGATTCTTAACTACTTCATTTTTAATATACTTAGCGGGCATACATTAACGGTGTGGAGAAACGCCAGTAGAAATATAATTGGAATAAATGATATGCATTCAATAATTGATTATTTTTTACATGAAGGAAAGAATATTAACACGATTATTAATATAGCCAATCCTGGAAATTATTCAGTTCCTTATATTATTACATGCATTGAGGAACATCTTAATAAAAAAGCAGTCTGTAGGGAGATAGAGAAAGGATCTAATTACAAAATCGATGTGTCTAAAATTGAGCCCATAATCAATAAATTGAATATTCAATTTAATAATAATTACCTGCCTTCTTTACTAAAGAAATACTATCATTCAAAGTGACTTACAGAACAGCAATTGTAAAACGAAATTTTGAAGCGGTGCTTATGTATCCATTTGTGCTATTAGGAAAAATCATGTCACCATTATTTCCTTTAAAAACTCATCACGAAGTTTTTATTTTTAGCCCGTCTGCGGATATAGGGGGCTCTATACACGTAAATGCTGACCTGTGTTCTTGCTTTGCCGGCAAATCTCCCTTGGTTATTTTTTCCAAGAAACCAAAGAACAATGAATTTCTTTATCTCTTTAATATTAAAGGAGTACAAACAATAGATCTTCACCGGTATGTTGATCATAAATTGTATCATTTTTTAAATTTTTTTTTTAGAGGTGTCATTTCTTCCTGGATTAATAAGGCAGAAAACCCTGTGGTAATTGGGGGTGAAAGTTTGTTCTTTTATAAAGTACTGCCGCATATCAAAAGAAAGGCAACACGTGCGGATATCTGCCATCTTGATACCTGGTTCAACTATTCCCAGGCGTTCATTAAAGATATTGATATAAGGATTTTCAGCACTGCAAAGCTCAAAAGAGATGCAGCCGAATTGTATGAAAAAAATAGCCTTCCTTCAGAATATTATACACGATTACATTTTATTGATAATAAAGTAAATATTCCAGGGCATTTTCAAAACATAAATGAAACGTTGTCCGTAGTATTTATTGGAAGAGGGGCTCCGCAAAAAAGAATACATCTCATTGTCGCTATTGCAAAAAAAATGTACGAGACGAAAATGAATGCTCACTTTTCATTCGTTGGTGATGTAGAAAAAATTTTTAATACCAAAGAATATTCATTTTGCACTTTTTATGGAAACATTAAGGACAAAAACCAAGTGGAAGAAATTTATAAAAACGCTGATGTTTTATTGCTTACTTCTGCTTATGAAGGACTGCCTATTGCCGTTATGGAAATGATGGCATATGGCAAAGTCGTCGTTTCTACTGAGGTTGGTGGTATTGCGGATTATATAACCAATGGAGAAAATGGTTTTTTGTTAGAAAACAATCCTGATGAAAATAAAATAATTGAAGAAGGAATATCAGTATTAAACCGGCTTGCCAGCAACAGGGCTTTATTAAAAGAAGTGGGAGAAAAAAGCAGGATCTATGCCGAAGAACATTTTAGCGGAAAAGTATTTTGTGTAAATTATAGCAAAGTGTTGTTTGGATAATTTTTATTTCTTCCAATAATATTCCTGTTTTGAAATGTACCATTAATTTATTATGCACATACTTTTGCCGCGTATAATATTATTAAATACCTATTTTCACTTTACATTTTAAAGAGCGAATTTGCATTAATTTTTTATCTTATTTTAATGAAGACAGCACTTATTACCGGAATTACGGGGCAGGACGGCTCTTACCTTGCAGAATTATTACTAAATAAGGGATACAATGTTCATGGGGTAAAAAGAAGAAGTTCCTCTATAAACAGCGACAGGATCGATCATTTATTTTTTGATGAATCAATCGCAAACCGTTTTCATCTTCACTATGGCGATTTAAATGACGCATCCAATCTTTTACATATAATTCAAAAAACACAACCGGATGAAATTTATAACCTTGCTGCCCAAAGCCATGTGCAGGTAAGCTTTGAAACTCCCGAATACACAGCAAATTCTGATGGTGTCGGTGTATTGAGAATTTTAGAAGCAATAAGGATTTTAGGAATGGAAAAGAAAACGAAATTTTACCAGGCTTCTACTTCAGAATTATTCGGCCTTGTGCAGGAAATACCACAGAAAGAAACTACTCCGTTTTACCCAAGATCTCCCTATGGCGTTGCTAAATTATATGGCTATTGGATCACAGTTAACTATCGTGAAGCATATAATATGTTTGCGATCAACGGTATTTTATTTAACCACGAAAGCCCGGTAAGAGGGGAAAATTTTGTAACAAGAAAAATCACGATTGGAGTTGCTCAAAATGCCTTAGGATCGGATAATATATTGCTGCTTGGCAACCTTGATGCCAGGAGAGACTGGGGACATGCAAAAGATTATGTTGAGGGTATGTGGCTTATGATGCAGTATCCTACCCCCGAAGATTTTGTAATGGCAACAGGCATCACAACTTCTGTAAGAGAGTTCGTAAAAATGGCTTTTGATTGTATAGGTGTCGAAGTAGAATTTACCGGTCACGGCATTAATGAAAAAGGTGTGGTTAGTAAATGTAATAACCCGCTCTATAATTTAAAGCCTGGACAATTAGTTGTTGGCATTAATGACAAATATTTTCGTCCGACGGAAGTAGACCTTCTTATAGGGGATGCTACCAAGGCAAGGACGCTTCTTGGCTGGAAACCAAAATACACCCTGGAAATGCTGGTAAAAGAAATGATGGAAAGAGAATTAAAACTGGAGAAGAAGAAAATGATGTTTGCAAAAGAATAATCCAATCAGGGAAACATTTATAAAAAACAAAAAAAGAATTACTGAATTTCAAAAAGCTATATTGCAATTTCATAGTGCATATCTGTTAACCGTCTCTTTTACTTTGTGAAAATGATGTGATAATTTGACAATTTTTAGGCTGTCTTCGTTATCACCTACCTCCAGATGGCAAATACCTTATAGCGTAGTAAGGCCATGAATAACTGATATTAATGGTAGTGTATTAAAAGAATTTTCTGTAGCTAATAAAGGAGCCGGGCAAGTTACAATCAATGTCGGAACGCCTTCCTCTGGTAATTATATTTATTCATTATTTATAGACAACAAGAAAATTCAAACTAAGCAAATGATATTGACTAAATAAATTCTAAGTGATTTTACATTTAATTAATCACTGCTATAGGCTCTTATAGCAGTGATTTTTTTAGCAATTTTTGGCTCAAACCGAACCAAATGCCAAATAGATTTTAATAGAATTTTAAACCGTCTAATCACTATGAACTATTTATTGCTTTTCTGAAAGAAGCTCTATATTATGAAGTTAAATAAAATATATTCACATGGAAGGTATTAAAAATGTAATTCAACCTTTAATTGATAGGGCAAAACAGGCAAAATATTTTTATAAAGGAATTTTAGATAGAAAAAAAAGACTCGAGGTTATTTCCCATAAATTCTATAAGAAACCTATTATTGAATCTTTGATAGTTCCTGATTTAATTGCTGGCCAAAAAGATATATATTATGCAGAAAGGTTATTAAAAGCCTACCATTTTGCTGTTAGGGATTATCAATCTCCTGACTATGACTTATGGACTTTAAACTCTAAACTTCAATCAAAGTTTCTCTTGTTGTTAAAAAATAATGACCCAGGGAAACTTGCTCAATATTTGTGCAATATGAATAAAGAAGATGCAACAATTGGTACAGTCCAGGGTAATTATGAATATAAAAGAATATTAATAGATTCTTCATATAGAAAATATTTGGCATTAATGGCAAAAGATAAACTAGTAAGCCTGGCAGAGGCATTAGGAGTTTTGTCTATTGAAAATCCAGAACAAGGATATTATGGTAGAAATATTCATGAAGATTCAGAGAGTTTATACAAAAATATTTGTTCAAGTATAGGGTATGATATATGCCCGCCACCTATTGATGGCGGATTATTTAAAATAAAAGCAGGCAGAGCACTTTTTAATGAAAGAGATTGCAATGCAATTTATACATCCTATACCATTAAGTCAAAAAGGAAGGTTTGCGAAATTGGAGGTGGGGCAGGGCGTGTTTGTTTTTGGAGTAAAATTTTCGGAGTTTCGGAATATACAATATTAGATTTACCTCATATTAATGTAGTCCAGGGCTTTTACTTATTAAAATCATTAGGTGACTCTGTAAGTTTATTTGGAGAACCTGATAAACAAGTTAGAATAATACCATGCCATGCGTTACCTCAAGAAAAATTCGATTTAATATTAAATCAAGACTCCTTTCCTGAGATAGAAAAAAATACTGTAATTAATTATATAAATTGGATTAAAAATCATGCAACAGAATTTTTAAACATCAATCATGAATCAAAGCCACAATTTCCTGGTGGAACGCTCATAAATGTGTATGAATTAATAAAATTGACTGGTGGCTTAAATCGAATTAACCGAGTCCCATACTGGCTTCGAAGAGGCTATGTTATGGAAACTTATGAGCCTGTTTAGTTCAAACTATTTTTACATGACACTAAATTTATTAAAAAACTGCTACCAATAGGTTTGTTTACTTATAGATACTATGATTGTAATTTTTTAAAAATCAGAAACAATTCCCTTCCTAAACCTGAGCTATCTAAAATTTTTGCAATCCCCGTCCGAAACTTTTTTTCCGGCTCGAACTTTTCCCCGGGAATCAAAACCGAAGCATAATAATTACACTTTTTAATAAACTCTTTTACAACAATTTCTCTTTGTTTACGTGGAGTTTTTAAAATACGATGGGAGAGGCTTTCACAGAAATACAAAAGAAATTCTTTTCCATATCTTTCTGTAACAATTTTTATTTTATCACTTTTCCGGGATTTGGCTATTATAAATTTAAAAAAATTTTCAAATGCCTGCTGGTACACGTCTCCGTTAGTAGTTTTTGAAACACTCTCATGAATTCTATACTTAAAAGCCATTTCGAGAGCAGTGGCTTTATAACCGGGCGTTATAAGATCTATCCACAAAGCATAATCTGCAAATATCAGGTTGTTATAAGATGCACTTATTCCACCCACATTGTCATAATCCCTTGAACGCATCATATAGCCGGTTCCGGTGCTATCAATATTTCTGCACATAAATGAAGCGAGAAATTCATGAGCATATTGTATTTCGTCCATTGGTTTGCAGTTATATAACACGTCTCCTTTTTCATCTATGTATTGAAAATGGGTTTGGTAAAGGCTTGCTTCAGGATGTTTGTGAATAAGATTACTCATTACTTCCAGGTAATTTTCATTCAAAATATCATCATGACCTATCAATGTAATGTACTCGCTTTTTTGTAATGATTTTATTCTGTCCCAATTTTCTTCTATTGATAATGGCTTTTCTGATGCATGAATAATAATTCTTTTGTCATTTAATGATTGTAACCATTCTATTGTTCCATCGTTACTGTAATTATCAAGCATTATTAAATTAAAATCCCGGAGTGTTTGTGAAAGAATACTATTTACGCATTCCTTTACATATTCACCTCCATTTTTTACCGGCAATATGATGCTGAATTTATTAATAATTGATAACTTTTTAGAATAACTTCTTTTTAATTTCAATTAAGAATTCAAAAATATTTGGAAAGTTAATGGCGAGTAAATATTTATATTTCCATTTTTTAAGATAAGAAATTTTGAATATCTTATTGGCATAAACATTAAAGTTCTTATCGCTTATTTTTTTATCATGAAGAAATTTCTTTATGGATACTGCATACTCAACAACCCATCTTGCAATAAAAGTTTGTAATGGCTGTTTCAGGCTTTCTGTATCAAAATCTGCTGGAAGTTTATTCATTATTGAATTATAAAATGCTTCAGGGGTTATATAAAATTTCTCAAAGTCTGCTTCAGTAAATCCATAATTCTGTCCATGAACAACCTGGCAACCAAGAGAAGTATTCAATAACAGAGCACCTTTTCTTGAACCACTTAAAACAATGTACCCAAAATCAGTATTATACGGTGCGCCAAAATCCGGCATGCCACCTATTTCTAAAGCAATTTCTCTTTCTACAATTCCAGTTGACCACAGAATATGTCCTCCAATTTCACCGCTGAAATATGTTAGCGGAAAATCTTTTCCGTCAAACGTCCTTACTGTTCCAATGGGAAGATTTGCAAGGCACGAATTTGTTCCAACTTTTAATCTTGAAGACCTTGCCACCTCCGGGTTCATGCATTTTATATCGCATCCCCCATAATAAATTCCGAATCCAGGATATTCTCTCGATAAACTATATAGAGTCTCTAACATTTCAGGATATACGGGATCATCATCAGTAATCATTACAACATATTCAGTTGTTGCTTTATGAAGACTTCGGTTGAAGCTTTTGACCATTCCAAAATTAGCTTTATTGCAGTCATAATGAATTCTTGGATCATTAATTTCATCAACTATCTTTTGGCCACTTGCCTCAATGTCATTGTCTGAAATAACTATCTGGAAATTTCCAAATGTCTGATTTAAAAGAGAAAGAAGTTGGTTTCTTAGAAATTCCGGTCGTTTATATGTAGTCATACAAAAAGTGACCCACGGCTGCTCTTCGATTCTCGGTTCCATTATTTTATTCTTTTTAAATATCCACCAGGATTCACACTAATCAATAACTTATTGTCAATAGATTCATCTATTTCAAAATCAGTATTATTTTTTAAGAATTCATGCACAGCAGTTTTGGGATTATTTCCGATTCCCCAAAATCTATCTTTTAAATATCTTTCAGGAAGGTCTTCTACAATAGTATCAAAGACTACCAGGTATGAACCAAGTGTTACAAAAGGAGCATATAAATTTAATTCGCTTAATACATGTTCATGAGTATGGTTTGAATCAAGGCATACTAATATTTTTTCCTTTCCTGTTGCGTATGGCTTTACACTTTCGATCATCTCGTCGCTTGTGGATGAACCCTCCAGCATGTGAATTCTTTTATACATCGGGTGCTCTTCAATTTTCTTTTTATTATGTTCTCTTATATCAATATCAATGCCCAGCACTTCTCCGCTTCCAATCAATTCAAGTAAAGAGGCATAGTAAATAATGGAGCCACCATGCGCTACACCTGTTTCAATTATGAGATCAGGCTTAATCTCCCAAATCAATTCCTGCATAGCGATAATATCCTGTGGATACTGAATAATCGGGCGCCCCATCCATGTAAAGTTGTAAGAATATTTTGCTTTGTTAGACTCTATATTAAATGCCTGTGCCGCTTCCTTAAGTGCAATATTTTTTGAATTTGCATTTATAAGATTTACTTTTTCTTCTTCAAATTCCCGAATTGGATCGTTCATTAATTATTTGTTTAAGTTTAGTATCATCACCCCAAAAGGCCATTGCCTCATAATCCGTGTATGGATAATATCCTGCATTTAATTCTATTTCCCTGTTAGTGTCTTTTAAATAATTTTCAACAAGTTCTTTTACACTTATTGGTTTTCCACTGCAACAATTCACGATTCCTGAAATGTGTTCCTGAAGTGCAATTGTAACAATATATTCCGCGACCTTTTTTATGGGAAGATAGTCTCGTAGCTGTTCTCCCCCGCTCATATTAAAAACTTTATCTCCCTTTTGTAAAGCATTTTCAAGTTGCGAAAGTAATGCTTTAGGATTTTGCCCCTCGCCATATATATAAAAAAGACGTACCCACTTACAATCAAATTCATGTGTTTGCTTTAGTTCAAACAAGAATTTTCTGAGCGTATCTTTTGCTAATGCATATGAGTTCTGAGGATCAGTTATCATATCTTCTGACAAACATCCATCCTTCATTCCATATTCAAAACAGGTACCCGTTACTACTAATTTTTTTAAACCATTTTTGATTATATTTTTTAAAAAGGCATAATGAGAAATCAAATTTTTCTCAAAGTGAAAAAGTGATTTATAATTTGGTAACCCCTGCCAGGCAAGGTGTATAAGCATATCAGGATTACCTAAATGTGAGAAATAATCTTTATCCGGATTAATATTGTCCAGATCAAGGAAAGCGTAACTTAATTTATCATAAGATTTATTTTCTTTGGTCTTATTGGTTGTAGCAACAATTGTATAATCATATTTTAATAGCTCGTTTACAACATGCTTTCCAACAAAGCCCGTAGCGCCTGTAACTAAAATTTTCATTCTATATAATTTCAATTTCAGGAATTGGAATTACAAATTTTCCACCCCAATCTTTTATATAACTTAACTGGGAAGTTATTTCCGATTTCAAATTCCATGGAAGTATCAATACATAATCCGGGTTTACTTGCTTTATTTCTTTTTCGTCAAATACGGGAATATGGCTTCCCGGCAAAAATTTATTTTGCTTATGAGGATTTGCATCAACAACAAAATCTACCAGATCATTTTTAATTCCGCAATAATTTAATAAAGTATTCCCCTTAGCTGCCGCGCCATAGGCAATTACTTTTTTCTTTTTATTTTTTTGGCTAATTAAAAATTCTAACAATCCAATTTTTGATCTAAGGGCTTTTTGTTGAAAACCTTCGTAATATGCAATTTTATTAATTCCAAAAGATATTTCCTTATCGAGCAGGGATTGCACATTTAAGTTCACCTCGTGCAAACTATTCCCATCGTGGGTTGCATATATTCTTAAAGAACCGCCATGAGTAGGAATTTCTTCCACATCAAAAAGTTTTAATCCAACTGATTCAAAAATTTTCTTCACTGTATAGAAAGACAGGTAAGAAAAATGCTCATGATAAATGGTATCAAATTGACTATTATTTATTAGTTGTAACAAGTGGGGAAATTCCATGGTTATAACACCGGTATCCTTAAGGAAAATTTTCATTCCTTTTACGAAATCAATAATATCTGGAACATGAGCTAATACATTATTACCAAGGAGCAAATCTGCTTTCCTGCCACCCGTTACAATTTCTTTTGCTAATCTTACACTAAAAAAATCTACTATGGTTTCAATCCCTTTATTTCTGGCTACTTCAGCAGTATTGCCTGTTGGCTCAATACCTAATACAGGAATGTTTTGCTCTTTAAAATATTGAAGCAGGTATCCATCATTACTTGCAATCTCACTTACAATCGAGGAAGGATTATAACCAAATCTTTCGATCATTTTTTCAACATAGGATTTGCTATGCTTTAACCAGCCTGTTGAATAAGAAGAAAAATAAACATAATCACTATTGAATATTGCACCAGACTTTTTATACTCGTCAATCTGCACTAAAAAACAATTTGTACAAGTATAAACTTTCAAAGGATAGAATACTTCTGGTTCATTCAATTGCTCTTTTGTCAAAAATGAATTTGATGCCGGGGAATTATTCAAATCAATAAATACATGCTCCAAAGGAATTTTGCAAAATCTACAATTCATTATAAAATGTTTAAGCCTCCAAAACTTTTCCTTAGCAATGGATGGTTACTGTCTCTTTCAGAAATTTTAGTCACTGGTAACGGCCACTTAATATTTATCCTATTATCATTAAACCTGATACCATCTTCAAATCTCTGCGTATAATATGCTGTATGCTGATAAGTTAATTGACAATTATCCGTAAGGGTTTGAAATCCGTGAGCAAATCCGGCGGGTATATAAATCATTTTTTTATTTTCTTCTGAAATTTCAACACCAAACCATTTTAAAAAGGTATCAGAATTTTTGCGAAGATCTATAATAATGTCAAAAACTTTCCCGGCTATACACCTTACTAATTTAATCTCCGAAAAAGGAGGCTTTTGAAAATGCATGCCCCTGATCGTTCCGGCGTTATTTGTAAAAGATTGATTCATTTGTACCCATTCGTCTTTATGACCGATTTTTTCAAATTCTTTTTTGCAAAATGTTCTTACAAACCAGCCTCTTTCATCTTCAACAGGAAAAATATCAATTATATAACTACCGCTTAACCCTGTAGGTTCAAAATTCATAGGGATTGGTAATTTTTTATTTGATTCAAAGTAAATTCATATAAATTCTTTTTCTCTTGTTTATACCAGCCAATCGTCCATTCTACGGCTAATTTACTATTAAGCTTTGGGTGCCATTTTAAATCTTTTTTCGCGAGTGAGATATCCAGTTTGAGAATGCCAGCTTCATGCGGATGATTTTTATTTGATAAATCTGACCATTCTCCATGTCCCCAGCAATTGATGGCAATCTCAACCAATTGCTTCACAGGAATATGATCTTGTATTTCAGGTCCGAAATTATAAGTGCGGGATAATTGTGAGGAATCTTCATTCAATAGTCCGCCTAATAAAAGATAGCCACCCAATGGCTCTAAAACATGCTGCCAGGGCCTTACAGCATCAGGGTTTCTAACGGGAATTTTCTTAGTAGAGCAAAGACATTTTACTATGTCAGGAATAATTCTGTCAGTGCTGTAATCGCCTCCTCCAATTACATTTCCAGCCCTTACAGTAGCAACAGTCTTTTGATGGTCAACAAATTTACCGGGGTTAAAAAAGGATTTCGAAAACGATTGGGAAACGAGTTCTGCACAGGCTTTGCTTGCACTGTAAGGGTCATGGCCGCCTAATCTATCTTTTTCAGTATAAGCTAATTGATGCTCTTTATTTTTATAAACTTTATCAGTAGTAATTATTAGAGTTGTACATTTTTTTGATAAATCTATCAATGATTCAAGAAGATTTGAGGTCCCGATTACATTTACTTCAAAAGTTTCAGATGGCTGAAGATATGAATAGCGCACAAGCGCCTGTGCGGCAAAGTGAAATACAAAGTCGGGATTGAAATCAACAATTTCGCTTTTTAGTTTTTCTTTATTCCTGATATCCTCAATTACACTGGTATGAGGGAAGTGTTGAGAAATAATATTATATATCGAGGATTCATTTTCAGGCGCAAGCGCATAGCCTTTAATTTCAGCTCCTAAAAGATGTAACCATGTAATAAACCAAGCCCCCTTAAATCCAGTATGGCCCGTTACAAATACTTTTTTGCCTTTATAAAATTTTTCTAATGTATGCTGATTTACCAAACTTTCCATTGAGCTTCATTATTTTTCCAAAGATCTTCCAATTCTATTTTATCTCTCAAGGCATCCATACATTTCCAAAATCCTTTATGCTGATAAGCGGCAAGCTGATTATCATTTGCAAGGTTTTCCAATGGCTCATCTTCCCACATTACATTTGCCATATCTCCTTTAAGATACTCAAACACTTCAGGTTTTAGAACAAAAAAACCACCATTTATCCATTTACAATCATCTTTTGCTTTCTCCTTAAAAGACAACACTTCACCTTTTGGGTTAACTTCCATTCCACCAAACCTGGAATCTAACTGAATTGAAGTAACTGTTGCTATTTTATTATGGCTCATATGAAATGTCAAAAGCTCTCTCAGGTTCACATCACAAACACCATCGCCATAGGTAAGCATGAAATCTTCATTACCTACATATTTCTGAATCTGTTTTAACCGCCCGGCAGTTTTGGTGTTTAGTCCTGTTTCTACTAATGTAACTTTAAATTCTTCTGTACTGGTATCATGCACTTCAACCTTATTATTACCGAGCTCAATTGTGATATCTGAATTATGCAAAAAATAATGCATAAAGTATTCTTTAATTATATACCCCTTATAACCAAGACAAATAATAAATTCATTAAACCCGAAATGGCTATATATTTTCATTATATGCCAAAGGATCGGTTTCCCTCCGATTTCAACCATTGGTTTAGGCCTGGTATCGGTCTCCTCACTAATCCTTGTGCCCAATCCTCCTGCAAAAATTACTACTTTCATTGATCACTTATTATAATAAAACTGTTCAAAAATAATATTTTACTTTGAGCAAAGATTTAATTTAAATTCTGAATTCTATATTGTTATAAACCCGCTTTTAATGTCCTTTTTTAAGAAAACTTCCAGCGCTTTTCTTTTTTCTAGGTTAAGATCGTATTTAATGTACCTGGAATAATAAGAATGAAGATCAAAAATCATGTAAGGATTATCTTTTACTATTTCTTCAATTCTGCTCAATCCATATGCGTTAGCTTCATTAAATAAATTTATAAAATCTGCATCAAGCTTCTTGTTACTTATCCATGCTGCAAATACAAAAGGCAATCCTGTAAATTTTTTCCATTCAAGTCCAAGGTCATAAATGTATGGTGAAACCTTCCGTAGTTCCAATGCCCTGTCACCTATTACCAGAGCGGCTGTTGTTCCGGATATTTTAGATTGGAACCCAGGGGATGCCTGTTCAAAACGAGAATTGATCTTCCAGAATTCTTGTGAGAGTATCTTGAGAAGTGTTATTGAGGTTTTACTTTGATAGTCAAGTAATATCTTTTCAATCTTATCTAACGGGACTTCGCTAAAAAGACATACACTCGCAACCTCTCCATCGCAACCTATGCAATAATCAGAAATAATATAATGTTCTTTCATTTGGGGAATTATCACTACCGGAACTAATCCAACATCAATTGAGTTTTCTAATAGCATAGAAGCGATCCTGGAAGGATAATCAATCCTTATATCTATCATATCGGCCATTATCCCATTATCAAATCCGTACAACAGGGGCTTTGTATTTAAATAACTTACAGCTCCAACCCTTATTTTTGTTTGCAATCCTATTACTTTAATTTTGGCGCAAATTTAATGGAATGAAAATAATTAATCTACCAATTTTCAGCATTAACTCAATATATCTCCATGCAAATTCAAACCCTTAAGGCAATATCTCCGATTGATGGCCGCTACTATAGCCAGCTTCAGCATCTTAGTGAATATTTCTCAGAGTTTGCTTTAATGAAGTATCGTATAAAAGTGGAAATAGAATATTTGTTTTTTTTAAGCGAAAAGAAATTTTTCAAAATCACTCCTGCTTTTAAAAAAAAATTGATAAAAATATTTGAGGATTTTTCTTTAGAAGATGCGCAAAGTATTAAAGACACCGAACGAATAACCAATCACGATGTGAAAGCTGTTGAATATTTTTTGAAAGAAAAATTTCAGGAACTTGGTGGTGATGGCCTCCAGGAATGGATTCATTTCGGCTTAACCTCCCAGGATATCAATAACACTGCTTTTCCGCTTATATGGAAACGTGCAATGAAACATGAATACCTGCCCGCTATTCTAAACCTTCAGCATGAATTATCTAAATTGGCAAAAGACTGGAAGAATATTCCTATGCTTTCCAGGACACACGGCCAGCCGGCGTCTCCAACTATGCTCGGGAAAGAATTTATGGTATTTGTTGAAAGAATTGAAAACCAACTAAAGCAATTCAATTATATCCCATATACCGGAAAATTTGGTGGTGCCACAGGAAACTTTAATGCCCATTATGCCGCCTACCCGAAAGCTGATTGGATATTCTTTGCCAACGAATTTCTTGAAGATAAACTGGGGCTTCAGCGACAGCAATACACAACACAAATAGAACATTACGACCTGCTTGGCGCTCATTTTGACAATATAAAACGCATCAATAATATACTTATTGATCTATGCCGTGATCTTTGGACTTATATTAGCATGGATTACTTTAAGCAACAAGTCAAAAGAGGAGAAGTAGGCAGCAGTGCTATGCCACACAAAATAAATCCCATTGATTTTGAAAATGCTGAAGGAAACCTTGGGATTGCTAACGCAATCCTGGAGCACCTTTCAGCTAAATTGCCCATATCAAGGCTTCAGCGTGATCTTACCGATTCTACTGCACTTAGGAATATTGGAGTACCTGTTGCCCATACGATTCTTGCCATAAATTCCTTAGGAAAAGGGTTGAAAAAGCTAATTCTAAATGAGCAAAAAATAAATGATGATCTTGAAAATAATTGGCCTGTAATTGCAGAAGCCATCCAAACTATTTTACGAAGGGAACATTATCCAAAGCCTTACGAAGCGTTGAAAAATCTCACGAGAAGCAATGAAAAAATAAGCAAAGAAATTATTCACCGGTTTATAGATTCCTTGAAAATAAATGTATCAATAAAAAAAGAATTGAAATCGATTACTCCCTTTAATTATACCGGTAACAGCGGGCTATGAGAGCCTTAGGAATCAGAATAATTTAAATTAAATAAATTCAAATCTTCACCATCTTCAGTAAAATATTCTTTTGAAATAAATCCGCATTTCAGCAAAACGTTTTTTGAACTTTCATTTTCTGAACCGGTGATAGCATACATGGAAGAAAATCCTTTTGATTCGAATATCCAGTTGATACTTTGTTTTACAACTTCAGTAGCATAGCCCTTCTTCCACTGATTCTTTTTTAAAGAGTACCCGATTTCCACACCTTTCTTGCTATCATCTTTTTTAAACAGGAGTATGCCAATAAATTTATTGCTTAATTTCTCTACGATGAAATACCGTCCACAGGGCGAGTCATTATTATAAAGAATTATTTGCTTATCAAAAATAGATTGAGTTTCTTCTATTGTTAACTTCGGTGAAATAGATTCGTCAATGGCAATGTCATTATAAAGTTCATGAAGCGCTTCCAGGTCATTGCCTTTCCATTTTGTCACATATAATCTTTCTGTTTCAAATATCATTCAATGTTATTTATGTATTTCACTTGTAAAATGAAATTCAATTTCAGGATTATTGGTACGCTCTGTATTTAGGAACCATTCACTTTGAGCAAGATAAACAAGATGGCCGTCTTTATCTTCTGCAATATTCCCTGATTTAAATTTAATAAACTCCTGCAGCTTTTTTGGATCTTCTGAAGTGAGCCAGCACGCCTTGAAATAAGGTAACGAATTTAATTGAACAGAGGCACTATATTCATTTAAAAGCCTGTATTGAATTACTTCGAACTGGAGTTCCCCTACGCAGCCGATAATTTTTTTATTACCTCCAAACTGGGTAAAAAGTTGGGCTACTCCTTCGTCAGTTAACTGTGAAAGACCCTTCTCTAACTGCTTGGTTTTCATGGGATCTTTGTTTATTACTTCTTTAAATATTTCAGGCGAAAAAGAGGGAATACCTGTGAAATAAAAATCTTCGCCTTCGGTAAGCGTATCACCAATTTTAAAGCTGCCAGTATCAAATAATCCTACCACATCCCCAGGGAATGCAGACTCAATTACATCTTTATCCCTCGCCAAAAAACTGTACGGATTACTGAATCTAACGTTCTTATCTAAACGCACATGGTGAAAATATTTGTTACGCTCAAATTTGCCGGCGCATACTCTTAAGAAAGCAATACGGTCACGATGCCTCGGATCGAGATTGGCATGTATTTTAAAAATAAACCCGCTGAATTTATCTTCCTCGGGCTCTACTATCCTGGTAGTTACAGCCCTGTGCTGGGGTAAAGGTGCAATTTGAATAAACGTTTCCAGTAATTCTTTCACTCCAAAATTATTAATAGCACTTCCGAAAAATACAGGGGCCACCTTTCCTTTTAAATAAGATTCCCTGTCAAACTCACCGTACACTCCTTCAAGCAATTCAACATCTTCCCGCAATTGCGCAGCATCCTTTTCTCCTATTTTCTTTTGTAAAATATCGTCATCCAGGTTTTCGAGGGGTAAATAATCTTCTTCAGTGGCTTTTTGATTTGGCTTGAAAAGCAACAGGCTTTTATCATATAAATTATAGACACCTTTGAATTCCCGGCCCATATTTATTGGCCAACTCAAAGGGTGCAGGCTTATATTCAATTCTGATTCAATTTCATCTAAAAGATCAAAGGGATTTTTACCATCGCGATCAAGCTTATTCACAAAAACGATAACGGGCGTATCCCGCATGCGGCAAACTTCCATCAATCTTCTTGTTTGCTCCTCTACTCCCTTTACACAATCTATTACAAGCACCACACTATCAACGGCGGTTAACGTGCGGTAAGTATCTTCCGCAAAGTCTTTGTGGCCGGGAGTATCCAGCAGGTTTACCAAAATATTTTTATATTCGAAACTCATTACAGAAGTAGCAACAGAAATTCCACGCTGCCTTTCTATTTCCATAAAATCGCTGGTAGCATGTTTTTTAATCTTATTGCTTTTTACAGCACCCGCAGTTTGTATAGCGCCGCCAAACAATAAAAACTTTTCTGTAAGAGTTGTCTTTCCGGTATCAGGGTGAGAGATAATGGCAAACGTTCTGCGTTTTCCTATTTCAATACTATATTTCTTACTTATTTCAGCTTGCATCTGTTCCTTAAAAAATTTGTGTGCGAAGTTAAGGAATGAATAATAGTTTTATTATTTACTACAGGGTATTGTAAGCGTGACATAAAGAAAGCAAGAATGTATTTGTTTGAAAAAAAAGGTCATTTAATAAAAAATAGTTGTTGAATTTTACCCAAAATATCAGAAAGGATTCTTTTCAGGATTTCTTCTTGTATCAATGATTGCAAGCAATTCAATAGTGAGGTCGATAATTCTGTAATACAATCTATTGTGCGTTGTAAATAATATACTTCTTACGGTTGGAAATTTTTCTGATTTAATTCCCGTTCAAGGCCACAATGATAAATTACTTAATTTTTTATTTACTATGTCTTCAAAATCTGAAGCAACAGATATAGACCATTCAGAAACAAGATATTCAATTATGGATTTATAATCTTCTAAGGCAATATCTGACCAGCTTATTTTGTAAGCCATTCCTTCGATATTTTTAAAACATCTTCATGGGGAGTCAGCTTTCCTTCATCAGCTTGCTTTATTGATTGTTGTAATCTTTTTAGTTGTCCTGGTGTCAGAGAATCAACTATATCAGGTTGCTTTCTTGCAGCATAAACTTCAGCGGCTTCGTTTAGCATTTCAAGGTGCCCTTCGTCCTCGATCATATCAATATAGGCATGCAATTGCTTTTTAATTTCAGATTTAGCCATTCTTTTTTCTTTCATTAAAGTTAACGAAATCAGCAACTGATAATATCATTATGAACCACAATATTTTAATATTTTAAAAGTTATTAAAGAACTACGACATTATGAATGTCTTACATGCTGTAGGGCTAATTGGCGTATTTTTGTGCTTTAAAAATAATTTATGGAGTTTAAGATCACAGAAGAACAATTGATGATTCGCCAGGCCGCACGTGATTTTGCAGTTAATGAATGCCTGCCGGGTGTAATTGAGAGAGATGAATTACAAAAATTTCCACATGAACAGGTAATGAAACTTGCGGACCTTGGATTTATGGGAATGATGATAAGCCCGGATTATGGAGGTTCTGGTTTGGATGCAATAAGTTACGTACTGGCCATGGAAGAAATAAGTAAAGTGGATGCAAGTACAAGCGTATGTATGAGTGTAAATAATAGTTTGGTTTGTTTTGGGATTGAAGCTTTCGGCTCTGAAGAACAAAAGAAAAAATATTTAACTCCCTTAGCGAATGGTAAAAAAGATGGTGAATTATATATCGGTGCATTCCTGCTTAGTGAGCCGGAAGCCGGCAGTGACGCCACATCACAGAGAACCACCGCTGAAGAAAAAGGTGATCACTATATATTAAATGGCGTTAAGAACTGGATCACCAATGGAAATTCTGCATCATGCTATTTGGTTTTTGCGCAAACAGATTTAAGCAAAGGAAGCCGTGGTATCAATGTTTTTATTGTAGAGAAAAGCTGGTCTGGCGTAACAGTTGGTGCCAAAGAAAATAAATTAGGAATTCGTGGAAGTGACACGCATAGTGTTTCATTTACCGATGTAAAAGTGCCAAAAGAAAATCGTATTGGGGCAGATGGCTTTGGTTTTAAATTTGCAATGCAGACACTTTCCGGTGGTCGAATTGGAATTGCTTCACAAGCATTAGGTCTCGCCTCAGGAGCTTACGAAAGATCAGTAGCTTATTCTAAGGAAAGAAAAGCCTTCGGAAAAGAAATTAAAAACCACCAGGTCATCCAGTTCAAGCTTGCCGATATGGCAACAAGAATAGAAGCAGCAAGGCTATTATGTTTCAGGGCAGCGTGGCAAAAAGATAAAGGGATTGATTATACAGAAAGCGCTGCCATGGCAAAAGTATTTGCAAGCGAAACTGCTATGTGGGTTACAACAGAAGCGGTGCAAATACATGGAGGCTATGGCTATGTAAAAGAATATCATGTAGAAAGAATGATGCGTGATGCCAAGATCACCCAGATCTATGAAGGCACAAGTGAAGTTCAAAGAATTGTAATCAGCAGGGGAATATTGAAATAATTATTGTTGTAAGATGTTTAATTTAGGTAACTATAGAATATCTACAACATGCACAGGGTTCCATAAGAAAATTAAGAATAATAACACTTAAATTATGGTTTATATTCCATATGGTATTCTTTGCATTGCAATAACCATTGTAATCATGAACGGCTTAAAAAAATCCCGTGATAACAAGAAGACCAATAGGAGCATTAGAAATAGTGAAAGATTTCAAAACACTATTTCTATTGTCAAAAGCAGAAAAGAAAAAGGAGAAGATAAATCTCATTCAACTGAAAACTAAACCTATTTTTTTTATCATCTTTTCCTAATTGATATATCGTTACCTTAATTTATTATGGCTTTAAATACAGAAGCATTCAACAGGATCAAAGAGGAATTAAACAGCAAAAACGTTAGCCTTGTCGCTGTATCCAAAACAAAATCTGGAGAAGAAATTTTACAATTATACAATCTTGGCCAAAGAGATTTCGGTGAAAATTATGTGCAGGAATTATCCGAAAAATACGAACAGGTTCCGAAGGATATTCAATGGCATTTTATCGGGCATCTTCAATCCAACAAAGTAAAATACATAGCTCCCTTTGTTTCTCTCATACACAGTGTTGACAGCGCGAAACTTTTAAAAGAAATCAATAAAGAAGGAAAGAGAAACAATCGCGTAATTGATTGCCTCCTACAGGTTCACATTGCAAAGGAAGAAACAAAATTCGGATTGAATGAAGATGAGTTAGAGGAAGTGATAAACACGAATTACTCAAATCCCACAAATTACACAAATGTACATATCCGTGGTTTGATGGGCATGGCTTCATTTACTGATGACATGAAAAAAGTGAAGGAAGAATTTAAATTTCTAAAATCTTTAT
Organism: Chitinophagaceae bacterium; assembly: GCA_036007765.1. GTDB lineage: Bacteria > Bacteroidota > Bacteroidia > Chitinophagales > Chitinophagaceae > Ginsengibacter. The sequence continues at coordinate 38,891 of DASYOM010000038.1, forward strand.
TTGATAAATATTCAAAACTCACTAATGAAAATTTTGGTTTTTCAATTCTAAGTATGGGCATGAGTGCTGATTATAAAGTTGCAATTGAAGAGGGGAGTGATATGGTAAGAATTGGAAGTTTGCTATTTGGACAGAGATAAAACCAAGAAGAAGTAAAGGTATTAATGTAGTCTCTCAATTTTTCTTTTAACATTTATACATCTTTATATTTTTCATAATTGTATAAATTTGAAACGCATAAAATAAATCGCATTGGAAAGTACAGCAATTGATCATTCTTTCGAATCAGAAAAAAACCGTAAGGCTTTTTTTTATACTGCTTTTATATGTGGCGTATTCCTGCTTATTGCAATATTTTATACGTGGCCATTACTAATCCCTCCTATTCCACAGGTAGAAGACCTTATTGATGTAAACCTGGGAAACGATTTTGAAGGGATGGGAAATGTACAACCTCTTGTAAAAGGTGAGCGGGCGCCGGAAACACAGAGCATTCAATCCCAGCAAAAAGCAACTAAAGCTGCAGACAATCTATCCAGGAACATCCAGGCAGATGATAACAATGATGCAGAAGCTGCACCTGTTTTAAAAAATGAAAAACCAAAAGAAGATGCCAAAGAAGTGAATAAAGAATCTTCTGCAAAAACTACCAAAAATATTAATCCTTCCCCTATTGTAAATCCTAATCCTGCACCTCCCAAACCTAAGCTGCCTCTTTATAAAGGTGGAAATGGAAACGGGGGCAATGGTGCAACTGAAGATAATGGTTACAAGAACCAGGGATATAAACCTGGCAACGGAGATGCAGGAAGCCCGACAGGGAAACCTGATGCTTATGGAAATTCACCAGGAGGAAGAAGCGGCGTAAGTGTGGTGCGTGGGCTTTCAGGGAGGAGGCCAATTTCTTTCCCATCCATGCAGGATGATTTTAATGAGAATGCAAAGGTTTATGTAGATATAAAAGTAGATGCTTCAGGCAAAGTTACTGATGCTTCCATCGCTCGGGGCACCACTACATCAAATGGTTCTCTCCGGAGTATTGCAATAGAAAAAGCAAAGCAGTTAAAATTTCCTTCAAGCCAGAATGATTTAGAA
>DASYOM010000039.1:0-4341 GCA_036007765.1 Chitinophagaceae bacterium
TTTATCAGCATTGCTACCATCCAGGTGATTGCAATAGCGAACGCGATATTGATATAAGTCTCGAGGTTTTTATGAAGATTATGATTGACCGATTTTATAATATCACTGGAAAGCGACAATACAATTAATGGCAACACCGCAATCATAACGGTACGTACACGGCTAAACAAAGGCAGGCTGAAAGAAATATAAACTATTCCAAGTAATAACATGTGCCATACCCACATTGTTACAAATGTGAGGGATAAAATTTGTTGCAGTATAACAAGAAAAATAACCCCATACATAGAGTAAGTAAAAATTTTATCCCACCAGGCGTCGGGCGAAAAAGTTCGTAAATTTTTCCGTAGATGCCTGATAAGAAAAAAAGCAAGAACTGGTTCTAAAGACATAAGAATTAGTATAACGGCAACTTATATTTTCTAAATGAATATAACTTAAATAAAATCTTTATACTCGTAAAAATTCTTCTTCTTTTAATTTCAAATTACAACTGTTGCATATTTAAATTGGCTCCTTTAGTTCTCTAAATCAACAAGGTAATTCAATAATAAATTCTGCATATTCACCTTCCTTTGTTTCTATTTTTATTTCGCCGCCATGTGACTTTATAATATCGTAGCTCAGCGATAATCCCAGGCCCGTGCCCTGGCCGGTTGGTTTAGTTGTAAAAAAAGGCTGGTACATTTTATCTATTACCTTTTTTGAAATGCCCATGCCATTATCTTTGATTTTAATCTCAACATTGTTATTTATTTTCTTTGTACTTACTGAAACAGTAGGTTCGTAGTCGACTTCGCCTTTAGGTGCCCGATTACTATCGGAATGGGGAACTTTACTTTTTTCCATTACAGAATAAAACGCATTGTTGTACAGATTCAAAAGCACACGGCCAATGTCCTGCGAAATAATATTTATTTTCCCATTTTCAGAGGAGAGGCTTTTGTCAAAATTTGTTTTAAAATTTGAATTAAACGCTTTATCCTTTGCCCGCAGGCCATGATAACTTAAGCGTAAGTATTCATCCGCAAGGGCATTAATATCCGTTAATTCTTTCTGCCCTGTGCTTGACCTTGAATGGTGCAGCATTCCTTTTACAATTGCATCAGCCCGTTTGCCATGGTGAGTAATTTTATCCTGGTTGTCTTTTATGTTTTCAGCAATAGAAATGGCTTCCTTATTATTTCCGGCATCAAGCTCAATTTTCATTTCATCAATCAATTCTGTATTTAGCTCAGAAAAGTTATTTACAAAATTTAAGGGATTTTGAATTTCGTGCGCAATGCCAGCAGTAAGCTCACCAAGGGAAGCCATCTTTTCTGATTGAATTAACTGAACCTGGGCAGACTTCAATTCCCGCAATGTATTATTCAATCTTGCATTTGAAGCAGACAGCGCCTGGTTATTTTCATCAAGTGCAACACGGGCTTTCAGAAGGTCAGCCACCATATTATTGAATGCTTTTCCCAATTGACCAATCTCATCACCTGATTTTATTTTTACTTTCTGGCTCAGGTCGCCATCACCTACACGGTTTGCGGCATCACGTAAAGCTAAAACAGGAACGGAAACTTTTCTGGCAAGTAGTAAACCAAATAATATGCCTATAAGCAACACAATGCCACTAACTATTAAAGAAGTAATCCTTATTTTTCTTTGACTTTCAATTATTTCTTTTGTGGTAAAAGCTAGTAATATATCTCCTGACATTACCGCAGTATTAAACATACCCCGCTTTACTATTATTGAATTGTTTGATTGTATGTTTGGTGCAGGATGTTGATTTTTAGGAAAAGTTTTTAGCATGGTTTTTTTGACTTGAAAATTATGATGGTCGTTACCCCAAACAGTATCATATTCTACCATGCTTACGAATTGAAGACGGGAATCATCTTTTACAAATTTCATAGCGGTTTCAATACCTTCAAAATTTTGTTCTGTTAGTGCGATATTTACTCCTAAAGCAACGGTATTAGCAAGGTTTTGTACTTCCGTATTATAATTTTTTAGTAAGAGTTTTCTTTGTTGCGCAGGAAAATAAAATAGTGTGAAGAAAGTGAACATTACAACAATTGAAAATACAGTTAGCCAAATTCTTGATTTAAGAGAAAATACCATGATATGAGAAAAGTTTTTTGAAATAAGTTACTCAATTCTACAAAATAAACTGAGTCTTCCCGTCGACTGAAACTATTTTTACTTCATTATTAGCGGGAGGCGGGTCTATTACACCGATAGCTCCGGGATTTTCAGCAACGTACTCTTCAAGTTCTGATTTAGTATTAAAAAATTTGGGAGCATGAGCATTCCCCTGGTACGTTTGGCCAAGCCAATATTTAAGGAGTGCATCGCCACTCATATTGTAAATGACCTGTGCAGTATTTTTGCCAACAGTTGTAGAAGTTTTCATGAGAGCTATTACAACTTTTGCTCCGCTGTTCCATCTTTGTCTTTCCCCCTTCATTACCGATCTTAGCTCAGTAAATTTCATTGTAGCAGGTGCACCATTTGAGTTACATATAATAGTAAGGGTTTCAACCTGGCATTTTACTATTATGCTCATAACTAATAAACAAGCCACCATAGAAAACTTAATAACTATTGATCGCTCCGGCTCCTTATATATGATAGTCTTTTTATTTCCCATTATCAAAATCCTATGGCTATTTGAGCACTTATTTTATTTCTGTCTCCGGTAATTTCTGAATGCAGATACTGATATTCTAATTTTAAATTAGCGAGATAATTTATCTGGTAATTAATGCCGGTGATGAAGGAAGACTTATTATCTTTTATATAAAAGATTTCACCATTTTGAAAATGAACATCATCAATCCTGAAGTACGGAGTTATTTTATCAGTTACTTTATACCCGGCGTACAAGTAATATCCTAAAGTCTTCTTATAGCATGTAGTATCTGTACGGTTCACCGCAAGAGTGCCCTCAGCAAGAATTTCAAACTTTGGGCCAAAATATGCGACTGACCCGGAAAATAAATTTTGTACCACGCGCCAGTCAACGACCCTATCCTCATGCCGTTCCTGGTCATCCTGGTGGGAATGTACAGATGCTCCCTTGGATATTATGTCGTAATAGTAACTGGCTCCTATGCGTAAATTATCAGCGGGTTTAATATGAGCTGCGATAGTTAATGATTTATTGTTATCATTATCTTCTATTTCGGTTGACCCAAGCCCATTGCCAACCATTAGATCATAGCCAAATTTTAACTTCCCAAGGTCATGTCCCTGTAATGCGATACCTGTAGTATGCAGTGGAATTATGTTTGAAATAAAAAGCAGGGGCCTGTCGATCGTGGGATAAAAAAGCTTGCCGTGATGATAGGTATCGTTCCAGTAATTGATAGGTGTGTGGTGTTTTCCAAAAAGTAAATTGTGGTTTCCTTTAATATTATATTTCATTATCACACGCTCAACTTCAACACCGAATTTAGTGCCTGTCGAATGATCATCATAACGAAAAACAGTTTCCCCCAGGAAGGAAAGGCGATCAGTAAGGTCTGATGTAATTAAAATATCCTGCTCACTGAAGCCAAAAGATATTTTTTTATCCAGATAAGTAACCGATGCAGCACTGAAGCCTCTTATCTGCGTATTTTGTGCATTTACCGAAGAGTAAAAAAATATACAAATCACAATGGCAAATAAATAAAAGATTTGTTTCATCCTGGTTGCATTAGCTGATTCAAAGGCATAAATTTAATTGATATATTTTAGAAAGTACTATTCGGGCATAACCTCAAAAGATCAACAAGTATTCTTCTTTGCAAATGTGTATAAAAAAATTAAAATATAAATCAGCGAATCATTACAGGTTCATGCATTAAACCGGCACCACTTTTTATTATTAATTTATAATTACCTGTTGAGCTTTGCGGCATTTTTACATCCAAAATATTACTGCCTTTCTGAACACCTATTTGATTACTTTTTACTAATCTTCCCGCATTATCAATAAGCTTCACAAATACAATTTCATCATCTTTTGAAACAAAATTAACGTGAAGAATACTGCCTGCTCTTAAGGGGTTAGGATAAATTCCTTTTATAAAAGTGGATGTAGCTTTTAAAACAACATTGGTAATTTTTGAATATATTTTTGCTCCATCCTTATCCACCATTGCAATCCTGTAATAAATTGGCTTTTCAAAAAAAGAAGGATTGTCATCGGTGAAGCTATAGTTTTTTGCAATGCTGCTATTGCCTGAGGCATCAATCTTACCTATATCATCAAACTGCCTGTTATCATTGCTCTTTTGAACTGTAAAATGGTCACTGTTTATCTCCTGCGAAGTTTGCCATGATAGTATGACATTATTG
>DASYOM010000040.1:0-12145 GCA_036007765.1 Chitinophagaceae bacterium
TTTAAAAGGATGATGAACATCTACAAACAGATGTTTTTTGACTTTTTTATCCGCATCATTTTTGTCATCCCAAACTTACCGATAACTCAAAATATTTTTATCCTAAACTCTAAGGTTGGTTTTTAAGGGTTGACTAAGTAATTTTAAGGAATTGCAAAAGCATTTTTCTGAAAGAGAAATTTGTGAAATCGTTTATTTGATTGCTACCGAGCATGTCTATAATCTCACTAACATCGCTTTGAATATACATTCAGATATGCTTTGTGACATTACAAAAAAGGGGAAATAGAAGTCAATTTAAAATCATCGTAAATATTGAATCATTTGCATTATACTTTAAACATTTTTTTAATCAACTACTTATGATTGAAAGCAATTTAAAAATGAATATAAGAACTTAATTATTATGAATCCAGGCGTTGATACAAAAAAAAGCACATGGTCCCGAATTAGAAAGGTTGTTTATTGGATAACCACTGGATTTATTGCATATGAACTTACACTTGGTGCATTTTGGGATTTTAATATTTTGAATAAATCTTTTGTTGAAACCATCATGCAAAAACTTGAGTACCCGCTTTATTTCGCCCACATTATGGGTGCCTGGAAAATTCCTGGAGCAATAGTATTGGTGATAAACGGCTTTCCCCGTGTTAAAGAATGGGTTTATGCAGGAGCATTCTTTATGTACACCGGAGCAATTGCTTCCCATTTAATTTTGGGTGATATCACAGGCGCTTTGATTCCGCTTATTTTAACCGTAATTGAGGTGACTTCATATATGTTGCGCCCACCCGCCCGCCGTTTTATGGGTATGTACCAAATTCACCTGTTATAACCTGAACCAAGCTGACAAGTCATGTCTCAATAAATTTAATGGAAATGGTTAAAATTTAAAGTTGGTGATTTCAATTACCATTAATGTTCCCATTGACAAAATTTGGTTTGCTTTAACAGACAAGGAACCAAAAATAGAAATTACTCTACATTATTATAAATCCAAATATCCGATAGACTTTGTATTAAATCAGTCAATAAAGGAGTTACTTCAAATTCGTGAAAATTATCTACTTAAAAACTCCCTATATTGAGCTAAATTAAGAGTTAAGATCACTTTTTAATAACAGGCTTTTATCATAATAACACTTTTGTTTAAAACGGTTTTGTTTAACGTTATGCAGCTAATAAATCACATAAAAGCTTCAAATCTTCCAATAAGTAGTTCGAGTTTTGTACCAGTGGGTTCACAGACAATTTATAAGTATTTAAACAATTGATAATGAAGGCTTTCTAATCTTTATAAAGTATAATCTTTCTATCTTGTCCTCGATAGCTGATAATTAGATATACAGCAAATGATAAGAGTAAACAAGTATTAAAACATACAACGAAAAGAGAAATTTTTTGTAATGCTTCGCTCAAATTCCAACGATAATATTCGGTTGCAAAAATCAACCACATTTCCGCTTAATATTCGAAGAACATTTATCTCTTTTATATTTGAGATACATCCTGCGCTTCAATTAAGTTCAAATTCCATTCATCAATGGCATTTAATTTAAGAACTTCAAAGGGCTTAATCAAAGGCATTCGATGCGTCCCATGAAGAGCTTTTTTGGAGTAAAATTTATCTTTCACCTTATTATCTTCTTTTGCATCATTACATTACCATAATAAACACATAAAAGTACAGGTATAAGAAGTGAACATAAAAATTTCATCATTATTTTATTTAACTGTTATTTGCCATCAGCATTAACTTGTAGTCCACTATTACCACTCATGGAGGTCTGTATTCGTTTATTCTGAACTTAGAATAATAATATTAATATTTCATATAAAAAATATTAAAATACCCTTTCTTTGATCATACATTACATATCCATTTGTTCTATCAAATTAAGTTTCAACATAAGAAAGCAATTAATTCTTAAAATCCGTAATAACTATTTTAGCGTGTATTTTATTACCTGCTAAACTATCTATGTAATTTAACAATGAATTAGAAGCTTTTCCCTGATCCATTAATTTCCTCCAAATAGAATAGATAGCAACATTCCATCCCATATTGGGCTTCCATGGCTCGCCCGTTAAAGTATTCAAGCATTCATAGGTAGTTCCTCCTATTTTAAAATCTAAACCAACGCGCCATTTTAGTTCCTCTTCTGCACCTTTTATCCCATCGAGATAAGCGTTGATTAAAAAAAGATTGTCGTATAAAAAATAGGAACCTCCCCGGAAATATCTTCCATCTGGCATATTTTCTTTGTTAGCTTGAGCTATATATTGTCCTGCGTTGTAATCTTCGTCTGATAAAAAGCTTCCATCATCTCTTGCGATACATTTATAACCATATTTAGTTTTAAGTTTCCTGGTAACAAAATTATAATGTGACTGAACATTACTTATTGGTAATAATGAATGATTAAATAATATTTTTGAGAGCAGGTCAGGAACTACAGGATCAGGAGCTGAAATTGAATTCTTCAACCTACTAATTGGATAAAATCCTTTTTGAGTATTAAACAACATTTGATAATTGGAAAGAGCAAGAGCGCTTGATGTTGATGTATGAAGACCCATTTTTTGTGCAGCTTTTAGTGCAAGAACCAATAACCCCTGATTATAAGTAACTACATCATTCTTTTCAAAAGCAATCAAATCTCCCCAATATTGAAAATCGAGTCGCCCATCAGTTTCATTAAAGCTGTAATAATAACCATTGTGAACATGTGTTTCAATTGCATTGATATAATTCTGAAGTTTATCGGGATTAATTTTTATATGCTTTTCAGTCAGGCGATAGGCCCATAATATGGTTAAAAGCGGGTACTCTGCATATTGATTAACTGAATCTAACTCGCTCTTCAAACTTTCGGCCGACATTTCATCTGATAACATTGTAGAGATCCAAAAAGCATCACGACAATATTGAGTGTTTGCGTATTCTACCGACGGAACAACCCAAAACTTACTTTTCCCACTTTCATTTCTTCTTAAATTCATGTAAGAACTTACAAAGGATAAAGAACCAAAATAATCAGTATATCTTCTATTCGAAAAAAAAGAAGCTGCCCTTTTAACTACCTCCTTTCTTAAATCAGAAACTGAACCTGATTTACATTTAAATAATAAACCTTTAAACTCATGTGGGTTTTCATTTGTAACCTTATGATAAATTTTGCAAATCTTCCCCTGGGACATAATTTGCCCCTTCTCGGTGTTATAAGATATAGGTTTATCATTTAGGTCAGAAGGATGAAGGCCGGGTGCAGTTCCATTATCGCCGGACGAAAGTTCTACTCTTTTTTCATCGAGATAAAATGCCTGGCTCGTTCCATTTTCATAAAATGCTGGTGAACCATTCAAAGCAACTTCAAAATTTTTATTGTTCTTCAAAGCCACAACAGGAACTGCCTGCATTGCTATATTGTTAACTATCCATGCATTGACATCGTGTGGGCTTTGACGATATACTTCCGTTGAATTTACCGGGCCATTAAAGTTATAAGGAATCTCCTGTGTATAATTTTTTACCAATGAAAAATACACTGAGACTTCACCCTTTTTTACATGAGCTATTGCGTTAAATTCCACAGAATTTTCAAACATTTCCAGGTTTACCGTAACGTGAATTTTATTTACATCTTTCTCTACTTTTAAAGACTTATCGATAAAAAATGGTATTGACATAACTTCAATACCTTCCCTGCCCTCCTCATTAATGATAAGCGTCCACGATTCATTTATCTTGGTATTAACGGTATCTTTTGCTGAAGAAATCAGCATCAGAAAGGAAAGGATAAAACTCAATTTCATCATTATCAATCAATATTAATATTTGCCTTTATCTAAAAACTGCATAATTCCCATTAATGCACCCCAATGATAAAATGGATCACAATTAACCTGGTCTTTTATATCCTGAACTCCTTTGAGTGAATTTATATTTTCAAAGACAGCATTATGTTCTGCCCATGCTTTTGTGAAAAGCATGTAAGATTTTTCAGCTAATATGGTTGCGGCCTTCGGATCATAATCACGAAGACCGAGATAAACCATAAAATTGAGTGGAGGCCAGATACTACCCCGCCAATACTGATTGTCAAAACTTTTATCGTTGAAGCTGATAGATGGCATGATTAAATCACTATAAAATTCTTTATTGTTGTAGTAGTGTTCTTTGACCATCTTTTCAGCTTGCTTTTTTGTAGCTATCCCGGCGAGCATAGGATAAAAAAGTGTTGGGCTCAACCTGTAACTGTTTGCAGAATCAACATATTTATTCAGAAAAATTCCTTCATTTTCGTTCCACAATTCTTCAACGCTCTTTGTGATAAGTAATTCTCTCCTGGAAAGTTCGTCAAGGTCGGAAGTTTTACCTAGCACCATTGCCATTTTTTTAAGGTTTTTGCAATCATTTACATATAAAGAATTTAGTCCAACGTCCCATAAATTCTGAAGGGAGCTATTGCCATTATGAATCATTCTTATATCCTCATACATCGGAGAATTATCCATCCCGGATTCCCAGGCTGCAATTTGTGGTTCAGCATTTTTCCAGCCTCCCCATGAAAGCTTGCCGTGGTTCATTCTATTATCAAACCACCATTTGTTCCAGGTAAGTAATTCTTTATATACTTCTGATAAAAACCATTTATCATGATACTTATCATATAATTTCCAGCATATCATGCTTCCAACCGGCGGCTGTGACATACCTTCGGCAGCATGGTGACCAGGCATTTGCCAGTGCCCGATATGACCTAACTTATTAATGCCTTTAGTTACTGCAATGGCATTGCTATATGCATAGTCCTTATTAAACAAACCAAAAAGATAAGAGGCAAAGTAAGTGTCCCATTCAAACAAGACAAATCCCTGCCATGCTTTATTCCATCCGCGTGAAACTGGTGTAATAATTCTTTTCTGTTCAGCATCATATATTGTGTTCCAGCCTAAGACTGTTTCAATTCCTTTGAATGCTTCACTTAGATCTCCATAGGCATTTGCATCTCCCTCATATTTTCTTTTTGCCCGGGCAATTAAAGCTTCTATTTCCTTAAGGGATTTTTTATTACCTGTGTAAAAGGCTGTAGTTGTATCTCCCTTACAAATTAAATAAGGAGATAAATAGGTATGATATGCGTCCAGCGTTTTATTTGTTGATTGAATAGATATAGATTTCCTTTCTATCTTGGCTAAGAGGAAATTTTTATTTTTGGTTACCGTGCCGGATCCATTCCATAATATCCCGGCTTCCAGTTCTATATTATAGTGAATATCCGGGCTATTAATAACCGGTGTAATAAGAACAAATAGTTCATTATTATTTGTGGCGCTTTGCACCCTTATTGTATTTCCATGCCATTTATTCACGATAAGCTCTGTATAAGATCCATCAACAGTATGAGCTATTGGCTTTATCAATTCTGATTTGTCGACTACCGCATCTCCTATAAAAAAAGAAGGGTCATTAGGTATTCCAATAAATGACTGTCTAAAATTTACTTTAACCGCTAACCCTTCCGGTAACAATACCTGCGTCAGCATACTTCCATAGCTCCAGGTATTCCAGCCCTTTGACAATTGTTGTTGTAGGGCGAGATATTTTGCGGATTTCATTTGAGAATTACTCTTTTCAATGGAAAAGAAAAATAGTAAAAATGCTAAAGACATATATCTACACATCATAGATAAAAGATGATATTAATTTATGTAAAAAGTAACCTGATATGAATTCTATAGAAATTTCAGTTTCAACAAAGGCAGAGATTTTACCTCCACCTTACGTTGAACTTTCAAATCCAAAACATTGCTATGAGACTGGACTTTATCTAAGTAAGATTGGTTAACAAACCAAATAACTAATTGCCCTTAAATTTTAATAGCCTGGGTTTTGCACTATTAATCCTGATGATGCCTGCATTTCATTCTGAGGTATAGGAAGGCTTTCATTTTTATTGTCGGTAAATGCTTTCCCTTTCAGCGTACCATAAGTTGCAGCAAACGTCCTTAATACATTTCCGGCCCTTCCCTGCCTTACTAAATCAAAAAATCTCAGGCTCTCACCGGCAAGTTCCACACGTCTTTCATGCCAAATCGCATTTCTTACCTGAATTTTATCAGTAGATATAACATCAGGTACCCTGCTTGCTGCGGGCATATTTGTTGGGAAATTATAACCTGAAACATTACGATAAGGGTCAACATATGAGGATTGCCTGGCACGGCTTCTTACCTGATTTAAAGCAGTTAATGCTTCGGCTGTCTTTCCATTTTCATTAGCAGCTTCTGCATACATTAACAATACATCTGCAAGACGAAGAACAATTAAATTAAAATCTGTTTGCCCGCCTATTTGTAAATACTTTGGATCCCAAACTTTTCTTAAGTGAAGTTTATCAGGATCAACTCCTTTATCAAAAGTAAGTGTTGTAGAGTTTCCATCACTTATATCATTATCGCCATTAAAAAGAAAAGTCCATATAATTCTTGGATCTCCAGGATCCTGGGTAAATTCATTAAGTAAGTCTTTGGTAAGTGCACCAATACCCCATCCATTTGGCTGAGGCTGCTGTGAAGTTGCCCACCATGAACCATGCGAGAAATCATAGCCTCCTGAACCAAAGTAGGTGTCGATAGTATATGAGAATTCGAAAATGGATTCTTTTCCATTCTTATTTGCTTTTGAAAATACATCTTTGAACTCTGGCTCAAGCTGGTAGCTATTTGATGCGATAACTTTATAAGCATAATCTTCGCAATTCTTCCAATCTGATGTGAACATGAATGCCCTTGCCAACAACGCCTGGGCAGCCCCTTTGGTTGCTCTTCCCAAATCTTTACTGGCATATTGCTCTTTGGCTGGCAAATGATCTTCTGCAAACCTTAGATCATTTTCAATAAAATTCCAGGTGTCCTGGAAATTAGATCGTGGAACTTTACCTATTTCATTAGCAAGTAATGGGTGATCAACGATTACAAGGCCTAAGTTTCCGGATTTACTTCCAAAAGCTGTCATAAGCCTTGTGTAAGCAAAAGCTCTTAAAAATCTAACTTCTCCCATGTACCTATTCCTCAAAGAATCAGTTAGGTCTTTGGAATTCTTAAGGCCTTCCAGCGTAGTATTAAAAACAAAAATGTAATGATAATATGTAAAATAGAAGCTGCTTACGGTACCATTTCCAGGTGTAGTTTCGAAACGTTCCATTTGCCCCATTTCAGCCTGATCTGATTCACTACTTCCGCCTTTATAAGCATCATCAGAAAGTACATTACCAAAAACATAGCTGTTCCATGCCTCCCATAATGACCAGTCTTTATCTGCACTTAAGAATACAGTATAGCAACCAACAACAGCCTGTGCTGCAGGAAACACATCAGTACTTAGCCTGCCTCTCAAAGGCACATCGAGAAAATCTTTTTTACATCCTGCTGCTATTGTTACAAAGAGGAGTAAAAACATTAATTTATTAATCTTTTTCATTTTAAATATTTTATTATTAAAAATTAGAATCCCACCTTGATACCTACTCTTACAGTGTGAGGCTGAGGATATTCAAAAGAGCTAAAGCCCATGTTTTGAATATCCGTAGAAGCTAATTCGGGATCTATGCCGGGATACTTTGTAAATGTTAAGAGGTTATCGGCACTACAGTAAATTTTACAAGACGATAGTTTAAGTTGAGAAATTATTTTCGATGGCAGGCGATATCCAATTTGCATGGTTTTTAACCTGATATAAGAACCATCTTCTAAATAATAATCTGACATCCTGAAATTATCGTTAGGATCATTAGCTGAAATCCTGGGCTGGGTATTAGATGTATTGGGACCATGCCATGCCAAATCCGGCAAACCTTTTATACTATTGAAGTTGCCCTGGCCATTATATATGTAGTACTTTTCATACATCAGAATTTTATTGCCGTGTTGTCCCTGAAAAAATAGATCCAGGTCAAACCCTTTAAATGAAACACTGGTGTAAAAACCTAATGTATATTTCGGAAGAGGAGAACCTAATACAACCTTATCCGAATCACTAATTGTTTCGTTGTTATTTATGTTTGCATATTTAAAATCGCCCGGCCTGACGTTAGGCTGTAAAATGGTACCATTCGGCCCTTTGTAATTATTAACTTCTTCCTGGGTTTGAAAAATCCCTAATGTTTGAAAACCATAAAAATCAGCTAACGGATGCCCTTCAATTGTTCTGTAGGGAATGCCGCTAAATCTTCTTCCATAATGTTGATAGGAAGCATCTTTATACCCAAGCGATATAACTTTATTTTTTACAAATGAAATATTTCCGCCGACACTAAAATCGACAGCGCCAATTTTATCCTTATAATCAGCAGTAAGCTCAAATCCCTTGTTTTCTAATTTGCCACTATTAGAATAAGGCAAGGCATACGCATAGCCAACATTGGGTGGTACAGGTACCTGTAGTAAATTATCCTTGGTGGTTTTTATAAAATAATCTGCTGTAATGTTTACTTTACTATCAAACAGACCTATATCAATTCCCAGGTTTTTTTGTTCGGATCTTTCCCAACGGAGAGCGCCATTACCAATCTTGAAAGGAACAACCCCCTGGGTTAAAGTTTGATATGGATAGTTACTAATTCCTCCGCCTAAATATGAATTAGCTGGTCCAAATGGATAAGTAACATGACTGGTGGCATTATAAAGTGAAAGATTAGAATATGGAGGTACCGCAGAATTTCCCAATTGGCCCCAACTGCCTCTTATTTTTAAGAGGCTGATTGAAGATTTCAAATTTTTAAAGAATTTTTCTTCGGATATTTTATATCCTAAACCAACAGAAGAAAAATTGCCCCACCTGTATCCCGTTGAGAAACTTGAAGAACCATCACGACGAAAGGTTCCTGTTATAAGATATTTATTGTTATAAGCATAATTTAACCTACCCAGATATGATACCAATGCACCTTCCTGAATATCATCATCAGCAGAAGCATTACCGGTAGCATTATGAAGATATTGTAAATCAGGAACGTTTGATGGAGTTGTTGTTTTGCTGGCAAAAACACTTTGATAAGAAGTGTGACTTGCATCTATTGCAGCCATCACCGATATAGAATGTTTATTTACTAATAGTGAATAATTAAGCTGGTTTATCCAATCCCAATTATTGCCTCTGTCATTAACTCTCCTTACAGAATTGAGCAAATTTCTGTCACTACCTGATATATAATAATCCGGGAACGAGCTACTTTCCTGTCCTGTAGAGAAATTAATTCCAATACTACTTCTTAAAGTCAAATTTTTGAAAATGGAATATTCTCCAAATGCATTTCCCAATAACTGAAGCTGGTTATAATTTATATTATTTCTTTCCAATCCTGCAACAGGATTAGAAACGCCTGAAAATAACGATGCGGAATATAAATCGTAAGGATTTTCCGGATTTCCCCCATTGGCAATCGCTTCAGCCGCAGTTCTCCTGATCGGCGTTACCGGATCAATTTCATAAGCCTGGGATAATACGGAATTCTCACTATGAAAATTCAAGCCGCCAGTTTGGTTATTTCCAATTAAGGGGTTTATACCTTTCCTATTTGAAGTTACTATTGTCAGATTCGTTCCGGTTTTGAACCTGCTATTTATCTTATAATCTCCATTAAATCTAAAAGTAAGCCTGTCGAAACCAGTAGTTTTTATTATTCCATCCTCTTTATAGTAACTCACGCTTGTTGCATATTTAACAGCTTCGCTACCACCACTTAAAAAGAGATTATAGTTTTGTACGGTTGCTGTTTTAAAAAGAGCGGGCATCCAGTTTGTGCTTTCCGGATGATCAGCCCTTAAAGTATTATATATTTTACTTTGAGTTGAAGAATAATCTTTATTAAAGTCGATATTATCTAATAAAGAGTAATATGATTTATAATAAGGATAAATGTCTGTCAGAGAAGCGCCGGCTGCTTTTTTGCCTATTAAGTAGGCTTCGCCAAACTGCGCAGCATCGCCCGGTTGCCATGTAGTCTTTATCTTTTTGGTTCCCTGGTAAGTGTCAAAAACAAGTTTAGGTGCACCTAACTTACCTCTCTTGGTAGTAATTAATATTACTCCATTTGATCCTTCGGAGCCATAAATGGCCGCTGCGGAGGCATCTTTAAGAATTTCTATTTGTTCAATATCCTCAGGGTTAATTAAATTTCCTGTATTTGGCCCATTTCCAATTGGCATTCCATCTACCACATACAAAGGATCATTTCCACTGTTTATTGAACCTATTCCGCGGATTCGAATGGTGGTACCGCCACCAGGTAAACCTCCGTTTGAAGTAACATTCACCCCCGCAACCCTACCTTGCAAAGCCTGATCAAAGCTTGCCGTACCTGTACGGGCGATTACATCACCTTTAACAGAACTCACTGAACCTGTAAGGTCCGCTCTCTTTACATTACCATATCCTACAACCAGAACTTCATTTAATGGTGAAGGTTTTGATTTAAGATATATGTTAGCCAACTTACCCTCTTTAGCTTTAAAGTCATAGGAGAGAAATCCCACATAGCTTACATTAATTGTTTGATTTGACTCAGCTTCAATTTCAAAATAACCCTGATTGTTTGAAATTGTAGAATGATCTGTACCTCTAACACTAATGGTAGCGCCCTCTAAGGGACGTCCTGTTTCCTGATCCAAAATATTTCCCTGCACTTTTATTGGAATTGCAGTAATTTTTTGAACAGCTAAATATGCCACAACCGGCTTATGTGTTAACACAACAGTTTTGTTTTCAATAACAAAATCAATTGGCTGGCCTTTTAAGCATTCAGTAAGGGCGTCATTAACACTGACATTTTTGATATCAATAGAAACTGGCTTTGCTTCTTTGAGCAAACTATAATTATAAAAAAACACATACCCAGTCTGTATCTTGATATCTTTTAAAATCTTTTCTAATGAGATATTTGTACCATGAAGGGTAACTTTTTGCGAATAGGTTTTTGCAGAAAGCTGCAAACAAAAAGCAAAGAGAAGAATAGAAATTATTTTCATAATTCTAAAAATTTTTTCAAATGGATATATCTCATATTTCCATTTGTCATTTATGGCAATTAGCATAACTTTGATGTTTGGGTTTACATTAAGAAGTCAATCGTTTTTTTGTAACCTGATTTTTAACCGCCCGGTTGCACCCGAAGCGGTTTTTTTATTGTTTTCTTACATAAGCAATGAGTTTTTGTTTTAAATAATTAATTTATTAAAAGAGATTACTGCATTACAACTAGTGTTTTATTATCAATCCTAAAATGAACTCCGCTTTTTTCAAGAATCTTTAATACCTGTGATAGTTTTAAATCCCGCTCTATCTCACCACCATAAAGTTGATTTGAAACCTGCCCACTATATTTAATATCGATATCATACCATCTTGCCAATTGATTCATTATGGCTTTGATATCGGATTTATTAAAATTGAATAATCCGTTTTTCCATGCAACCACAGTATTCACATCAATATCTTTCACAATTTTAATTACATCGACATTATCTGTTTGCGCCTGTTCTCCAGGAATTATCAGCTTATTATTCTTTCCATTTGAAATCTTAATAGAGCCTTCCAGGAGGGTTGTTTTAGTAACATTTTCATCCTTATAGGTATTAACATTAAAATGTGTACCAAGTACAACGATTTTCAAATTCTCATGTTTTACAATGAAGGGCATTTTCGCGTTTTTTGCAACTTCAAAATAAGCTTCCCCTGTTAAAGCGACTATCCTGGATTTTCCAGAGAATGCAGTTGGGTAATTGATGGAGGATTCGGCATTTAACCAGACTTTTGTATTGTCAGGTAAAGTCACCTGGTATTGCCCTCCCCGTGGGGTGGAGAGAGTGTTATAAACATTTTCAGTTTCCTTTCCAACAGCAGTGTACAACAAGTTACCGTTGTTGAGTTTAACAACTTTTGCAGTTCCCTGGTTAGCAAGTAAGCCATTTTTAGCTTTATCTAATGATATGGTAGAACCATCTGCCAGGGTTAGTACAGCCTTGTTACTTCCAGGAATGATTTCTGCATCTTTGGCTGGAGTTAAGTGAGGTGCAACAACCACGGTTTTCTGCACCTTTTTATTCGAATAGAATATAATTATTGATCCTAAAATTAATA
>DASYOM010000041.1:0-25067 GCA_036007765.1 Chitinophagaceae bacterium
TCAAACAAATGCTCATGCCGGCGCTGATAATATGATCGCACATTTGATAGACGGAATTCAGTCGTTATTATTAAAAAATAGTATAGACATACAAGAGGTATTAGGTATCGGAATCTCGTGCGGTGGGCCACTTAATAGTAAACAAAGCATCATCCTCTCTCCACCAAATCTTCCAGGGTGGGACGAGGTACCTGTTGTAAAAAATTTTGCAGATAAATTTAATCTTCCGGTATCTCTTCAAAATGATGCCAATGCATGCGCTTTGGCAGAATGGAAATTCGGTGCAGGAAAGAGCTTTCAAAATATTATATTTCTCACGTTTGGGACAGGGATGGGTGCAGGCTTAATTCTTAATGGAAAACTATATTCCGGTACTAATGATATGGCCGGGGAAGCAGGCCACATCCGGCTTTCAAACACAGGGCCGGTCGGCTATGGCAAAGCAGGGTCATTTGAAGGATTTTGCAGCGGCAGCGGTATTGCACAGTTAGCACAAATGAAAGCAAAAGAAAAACTACAGGCAGGTGAAAAAGTTTCGTTTTGCAAAAGCATCGCAGGCATAAATGAAATCACAGCCTTAAGCGTAGCAGAAGCTGCACATAATGGCGATCCTCTTGCTAAAGAAATTTATCAATTAAGTGGAACCTATCTTGGAAAAGGAATAGCTGTTTTAATTGATATTTTAAATCCTGAAGTAATTATAATCGGGGGAATTTTCGAACGTTCGGGAGAGCTGTTAATACCTGCGATGGAAAAAATTATTAAAGAAGAAACACTTTCCTTATCACGTAATGTGTGCCGCATCGTTGCTGCGGCTTTGGGTGAAAATATTGGTGACTATGCGGCTCTTTCTGTTGCGGCAAACAATCTGTAATTTATAAATAATGTCAAAAAAAACCCTCTTTAATATTTCTTTTAACGGTCTGATTTCTACCTTATTTTTTCTACAGCCATTGGCTGCTCAGAACAAGTATTCAGAAAACGATATTTATAAAATAAATGATATCGTTTACAAACTTGTAGCATATCAGCGAATGGATACATCGCCGCTCAGGCTTGATGTGTACAGAAATAATAAGGTTGTAAAAGAAAAGTTACCCACCATTATTTTAATACATGGCGGTGGCTTTTGGGAAGGTGATAAACGCTCTGATTTATATGTAAAAATGGCTACGGCATTTGCATTGCATGGCTATGTTGCTATCTCAATTAATTATAGGTTGAAAGATAAAACTTTCTCTTATACAAAGAGCATACTTGATACTTGTATTGTGGATGTAATGGATGCAATGGAATGGGTTTATTCAAACAGCAGCCAATATGGGATCGATACTTCAAATATTATTATTTGCGGTGATTCTGCAGGCGCAGGAATTGCCGTAAACACCAGTTATGATCCTGCACATGCAAAGTACTTCAGAGCCTGTATTGATTTATGGGGAGGCCTTCCGGATAGCACTACATGGGATGCTCCCATATTTAAAAATGGCATTACAAAATACACACCGCCAACCTGCATCATACACGGCACCAGTGATAATATAATTCCTTATAAAACAAGCAGGCAATTATCCCGGAAACTTAAGGCTGCAGGAATATATAACGAATTGCATCCTTTAAGAAAGGCCGATCATTACCCGGTTCAGCTTGTCAATTATTTTGTTGCGCTCATGATCGCTTTTTCTGACAAAATATTAAAGAGAATATGAACAGTTTAATAACAATTTATTACAAACCACTGAAGAAAAATTATTGATGCTGATCAAACTAAATTATGTATAGAAAACCATTGATGATTGTTACATGCATTCTGGCATCTCTGCATTTTTATGGACAAAATGTAATCGCATATGTAAATACATTTATCGGAACAGCCAACAATGGCAATACGAATCCGGGTGCCGTAATGCCCTGGGGCATGGTTTCGTTATCTCCTTTTAATTCATACGACAGCTTAACATCATCTTCCGGTTCAAGCCCCTATTATTATGGCAACAAATATATTTATGGCTTTACTCATTTAAACACGAGCGGTGTTGGTTGTGCTGATATGGGAACTTTTTGCTTAATGCCAATAACAGGCCCTTTGGATGTAAAGCAACTTTACAAGTCAGAATATTCCGGTGAAAAAGCGACGCCCGGATATTATTCAGTTAACCTTGACCGTTACAAAGTGAGGGCTGAGCTTACCACTTCACTTAGATCAGGTCTCATTTGTTTTACTTTTCCAAAAGGCGAGTCTCATATTCTATTAAACATGGCGCTTGGTCTTACTTCACAAAAAGGCGCAACGCTAAAATATATTTCAGATACAGAGGTGCAGGGGTTTAAAAATATTGGGAATATATGTGGATTAAAAACTATTCAAACAGTTTACTTTGTTTTAAGAATAAGTAAACAACCGCTGGAAACCCTTGCCTGGAATGGCGATAAATTGTATAAAAATTTTAGAAGTGAATTGGGAGGTGATAATATAGGCGCTGTCTTTACATTTCAAACAGAAGAAAATGAAAAGATTTATATCAAGACGGGTATCTCTTATGTGAGTATTGAAAATGCCAGGAAGAATTTAGAGACAGAGCAAATTGGATTTGACTTCGAGAAAATAAAGTCTGACGCAGAGGCTGCGTGGAATGAAGCGCTATCAAAAATTAAGGTAGAAGGCGGAACGGAAGATGATAAAATAAAATTCTATACAGCCATTTATCATACGCTTTTGCATCCGAATATTTTTAATGATGTTAATGATGAGTACCGTGTTTTTGAAAGTAACAAAAGCGCCTTTACAAATGGCGTTGATCGTTACACAGTTTTTTCTTTGTGGGACACATACAGGTGTCTTCATCCTTTTCTCTCGCTGGTATATCCGGCTAAGCAATCCGCCATGGTTAAATCTCTTTTAGGAATGGCTGATGAAAACGGGTGGTTACCAAGATGGGAATATGCAGGCATTGAATCGGGAGCAATGACAGGTGATCCAGCGCTGCCGGTGATTGCTGATACATGGTTAAGAGGTATCCGTGATTTTGATATTAACAGCGCA
This sequence comes from Chitinophagaceae bacterium, assembly GCA_036007765.1. Classification (GTDB taxonomy): domain Bacteria; phylum Bacteroidota; class Bacteroidia; order Chitinophagales; family Chitinophagaceae; genus Ginsengibacter. The sequence goes on from DASYOM010000041.1 coordinate 3,044, forward strand.
TACGAACTGATGAAGCATAATGCCACAAGCACTGAGAAAAATAATTACATGCGACCCGGCATGGATGACCTTTATAAATACAGCTATATTCCTGAAGATGCTTCAAATGTTTTGCATCCATTCACAGGCACGTCCGCACCAGGAAATGACTACAGATATATGCGGGAGCGAAAGATTGTATGGGGATCGGTATCCACTGCATTAGAATATTGCATTGCTGATTGGAACGTTGCGCAGTTGGCCAAACAGCTTAATAAGATAGATGATTATAAACAGTTCTTTGACAGGTCTATGTTGTATAAAAACAGCTTTGATACGTCAATTGGCTTTATGCGGCCAAGGCTATATAATGGTAACTGGATTGAACCATTTGATCCTGCCAATTATAAAAATAATGGTTTCACTGAAGGCAATTCATGGAACTATACTTTCATGGTTCCGCATGATATTGCCGGTGTTATAAAACTGATGGGAGGCAATAAAAAATTTATAGAAAAACTTAGCACGTGTTTTGAAAAAAAATATTTTGATATTACTAACGAGCCTGACCTTGCCTATCCTTACCTCTTCAATTATGTAAAAGGCTTTGAGTGGAAAACACAACAAGAGGTAAGTGAGATAATTACTTCAGATTTTAAAAATTCTCTTGGTGGACTGCCTGGAAACGATGACTGCGGTGCACTCTCAGCCTGGCTGATATTTTCTATGATGGGATTTTATCCCGATTGTCCGGGAAATATGAACTACCAGATCGCAAGCCCGTCATTCAGCAAAATAACTATCAACCTCGACCCTGTTTACTATCCGGGTAACACATTTATTATCAAAGCAAAAAATGCAGGAAACAAAAACTGTTTGGTACAATCAATAAAATTAGATGGATTACGATACAATAAGTTCTCTATAACTCACAGCGATATTATTAAAGGAGGCAGCCTGAGTTTTATCTTAAATAAAAAAAATAAATAAAGAGAGGCCGTTAAAATGAAGAATATTAAAAAATCTATTAAAGTCATTTTTAGTTCATTGGCTTTTATCGTTATTCTAAAAATTGCAAATGCGCAGGAAAGTAAAAGTGATTTGCCATACGTCGTAAACAAAGGTGTTATTTATGCTGATAAAGGAATTCCCGAATCACCAAGATGGTTTGCTGACAGCCGGCTGGCGTTTAGTTTTGACGAGGAAGGTATTGCACAGGTTGACTACTACAACCCCGTTCGGGGGGAAAGATTGCCGACAATTTTTTTACGACAATTATGGGATGGATTCCGGTATTATCTTGAAAAAAATAATAAAACATTTAAGCCGCAATATCTTAACAGTAGAGTATGGCCTTTTGGAATTGAGTCGGAATGGAGTTTTGAAAATGTGATTTTTAAACACCGGGTTATGGCCATTAATGAGTCTGTTATTATCCAGGTAATTGTACCAGAAAATGTGCCACCCGGCATACGTTTTAAAATGGAATTTTATGAAGCGTTTGGTTTAACAAAAGGCAGTGAAGATGATCTTCGGTTTTCAAACGGGGACATAGTAAGGAAATGGGATAAGTGGAAATTTGAGACCGGTTCAAATATATTGGAGGGTGGCTTCAAATGCTTTCCTACAAAGCAACAGGTTAAAAATGGATACAATTCTTTTCACACTTTATGTATGATAGGTGCCGGGTTTCCAATGGAACATATTCTTCATCCCATCAACCCAAAACATATTTTAAAAAGTCCGGAGCTTGAAGCAGGAAAAACGTATAGTTTTTTTATCAGCTTTGAGCAGCTACAATCAAAATTATTACAAAAAAATCAACGCCTTATTAATGAAGTGTCACAAATTGTACAGCACCAATTTGAGCGTTATCAAAAAGTTGCAGACAACAGTCCTGTTCTAAAAAGTGCTTACACCGGGCTTAATAATTTTATAAGCCTTGCACCAATGTATCACGAGTCTTTAAAAATTACAGATCATCCCGGCGCTATGCGTGCAAAAACCTCCAACTACTGGGTGTGGGGCTGGGACGGGCTTACCTGCAATGACGCAATAGCCTTATGGGGCGATGTGTTGCATATAAAAGAGATGCTTCAATTTTATGAAGCCACTGCTGACAAACAGAAAGGTATCGGCCATGCATTTGAATATGATATGACACCGGCCAGCATTAGCGCATTGCCAGCGCAGGGAATGTACATTTCGCTGCTGCAATTATATTATGTAAATACCGGCGATATGCAATTGGTAAAAAACAAATACGGGTTTGCAAAAAAGATATTTAAACTCATTTGCAAAAGCGAAGTGGCAGGAACAGGATTTTGCAAAGGCACTTCTTTGTTCCCTGATTTCCCGGAAGCTATGAGTGAGACGGGCAATGATATCAGCGGCTTTAATAACACTATTTTTTATTGCGCCGCACGGTCCATGGAATGGCTTGCTGCATTAACAGGTGATGAAGAGCAACAGAAAAAAGCACGCTCCATTATTGATAAATTTGAGCGGAATTTTATACCGTTATTTTTTAATAAAGAGAAAAAATTTGTTGTATCATCTATCGATTCGAAAACGCTTAATCAGAGAAATTCTTACAACACTAATTCTATAAAATGGGAAAATAATTATTGTGCTGACATTACGGACAGCATCAATATCCCAAGCCTTCAGTTCTTTAAAGAAAATGCAATTACCCCTATGGGGCTTAGGGAAATTCCGTTATGGAATAAATCTTATGATATGGATGCTAATCAACTTCATTGCTGGTGGCCTGCCACAGGTGAGTATTTTATGCGCTTAATTAATGGCAATGATCAAAAGCCATTGATAGATCAATGGGTAAAATGGGTTAGCTATTGGACAAAACATCTTACATGCCCTGAAGGTATTTCCTACTACATCGAAACAGATGAGCCCGAGTTTGACAGGTGGACTTCACAAAAGGGTACGTGGCAGGCTTATTCAATGCGAGGCTGGTACCAGGCCGCTATGCATGGAGTGATAGGCGTTAGCACTGATGCCGGGGGCATTACTTTTTATCCATACAGCGGCGAAGAAATGACACTGAGCGGATTGAATTATATGAACAAAAAATTTGACATCGAAATGAAGGGTAGCGGCGCTTACATAGAATCTATTGTTGCTGACGGAGTGGTTATAAAAGGAACAAATAAGCTCCCGGCGGACATGTATGCAGATAAACAGCGGATAAAAATAATTGTCAACCGGGTTGCCAAAAATCCTTATCCCTTGTCTGTGAAAGCAGGGATAGGTATTGATTTTTATAATTATACCTATGCTGATGGAATAATAAAAGCTACAATAAACGGAGCTGGTCTTTGCAGATTAAAACTCAATGCCGGTAAGCCTCCTGCTGTGAAGTTAGACGGTAAAATATTTAATTCGACTTATAATCCGGATTTGAATATTGCTACAGTAGAACTCAATCTAAAGCCTGGCAAATTTCAAAAAATTGAAATCTATTAATTATAAATTCTTAATCTTCATGAATAATTTATTTAAATGTTTCACGGCTGTTTTTTTAACACTCATTGCAGCATATTTATCTTTTAGCCAGGCTGCATATTGTCAGGGAGCACCTAAAATATTGCGGTTATCAGATGCTGTTATTCCCGGTAAATCCTTTATCATAAACGGTTTTGGCTTCACGGATGATGGTACTCTTAAAGTTGCGTTGCAAAAAAATAATAACGGTGCTTCTCTTTCTGCGCCCACCTCTAAGGCAGTTTATCCTGAAATTATTCAGAAAGACAGGAATGGAAATTTTATGGTGGCCATAATGCCTGCAGAATTATCACCGGGTATTTATGATGTATGGATAAAGAATAGAACCGGGTGGAGTTTACCAAAAAAATTGAATGTAGCGAGGGCATTGTTCATCTCAGAACGGGAAGTTTTCAAAGGCTTTTCTATAAAAATTTCAGGAAGGAATCTTGATTGCAGGGAATTCGATTTAAAGCAGCATATAGCCGAAACAAAAGTGAGGCTGAATAGTAACAAGACTTTTTTTGAAATGCAGGTGACGGCAGTGAATCCTTATTGTGTAACATTTAGAATCAGTGACGAACCGCGGGGGAAATATTTTGTAGAAGTTTCCAATGACAACGGCATGAATTGGGGGCGACTGAATAATGATCAGCAACTCACTATTCTTTCTAAACCGCAAGGCGGGGTAACTGGCTACGATCCTTTAGGGATGGGAGTTTCATGGGCTGCTCATTTTAACTGGAAGAATATCCACCGCATACCTTTTTCAAACGGAAATAAAGATGTAACTAAAGAAGTGCAGGCTGTTGTAAATAAAGTTGCTGCTCAAAAAGGCGGAGGCGTTGTTTATTTTGGCAATGGCGTTTATAAAGTTTCAAAAATTTTACTACAGGAAAACATAGTGTTGAAAGGAGAAAGTAAATCAGGCACTATCCTGAGCTATTGTGGAAAAGATAAAGATTTTATTACCTGCACAGGTAGTGCCATAACCAACGGCCACATAGGCATTGCACGCATGAGTATTATCGTGCCACCTGAAGTGAAGGACAGGCCTGATGTTTTTATCAACTTAGGGCAGGCTGCCATTTGGCAGGGCGTAAAGAATATACACAAGAGAACAGCCTCGGAGATGTTTGTTTACGATGTGAAAATAAATTATGATTTTACCGAAACAGTAAAAGACAGAAGAGGCCTGCCTGTATCCAGTATTGGCAATGAAAGATTATATATAGCCCATTGCGATTTCAAAGGTTTCAGGATGGAGTCGCATAATTATGTGAGTGATTATATAACGGTAAAAAATAACTATTTTGAATTTGCCCAGGGTGTATTTATTTATACCGGTAATTATCTTTTTCTGGAGAATAATTATATCACCGGTCATACTGAAATCAACAGGGAAAAGCATGGCTTTATGCTTCGTGCAAACGCTTATGTTTATAATAATACCGTGGCCCACACAGGCTCTGAGGAAGATCCTTTAAATGAAAACTGGAATGATGGCGAAGCGCTTTGCAATGAAACACCCGGAGGTAATCACAATTTTGGTGCTATTGTAAGTGCTGCCCGCAATACCATAATTGTTGGTAAAACGGCAGGCCCGTTCAAAGATCCGGAAGAGGAAATTTATAATCATCGCTCTGTAATGATTATTGATGGAAGAGGTCTTGGCCAGTACAGAAGAGTTGCACACATAGATACGATTTCAAAAACAGTAACGCTTGAAAAAGATTGGAATCTGATACCTGATTCTACGAGCAGGTTTACACTTTTGGAGCCCAATGAAAACATCACCTATTATAAAAACACCATCATAGATAATCCAAAAGGCATTTGGTTGTTCGGTAATTCGATTGACTGCGTAGCAGCAGAAAATAAAAGTATAGACTGTGATGGCATATTTATTTTCAGTTGTATGTACACTAACGATGAAAATCCAATGTATTATTTTGTGCCCAACTACTTCAACCGTATAACAGGTAATATAATAAAAGGATTATCAAGAAAGAGTCACCGGGCAGGTATTGGATTGAATAGCACGAGAGAAGGCAGTTCCAACGGTGCATATTTTGGTGTGCAACAATATGCCAATGAAATCAGAAATAATTTTATTAGCGGAGATGCTTTAGCGCAGCCATTGGCTCAGGTTACAGAAGCGCCGGCCGCTTCGGGCATTTTTATTTATGCTGCTACGCACAGCAGCTTGTATGATAATAAAAATATTGCAGGCGACGCTACAAATCATATCGTTGAAGACAATACATTAGAAAATCTTTCTGCAGGCATAAGTCTTTCACGTTGTATTTACGGACAGGTAATCAGTAATAATAAAACAGATAACACAGTTAGAATTTTATGCAATGATACTATGGGAAGTCAGAATACTATATATAGATAAATCAAAGAAAATAATATGCCCATCATGTTAGTGAGAAATATAATTATGCTTTTAATGCTTGCTCCTGTAATCTTAAAAGCACAACATAAGCATGTGCAAATTTCTAATGAAGTGTGCGCTGTGTTGTTTCCTTCTTCACCTGTTGCTTTATGGGAATATCGTTTGTTAAATCATTCTTTAACCATACCTGTACAACCACCAATATTTGAAATTGACGGAAAAAATATAACCGCAAATGTATCTGGATTTCACGTGAGCAAAAAGGATACGTTGCGCAATGGCGTGGCTGTTTATACTGCTGCCGGCAGATTAACAGGAGATACATCCATTCATCTCACTATTATATTTCACTTGCCAAAAAGCAATCCTGTGCTGCGTTTCCGCTACGTGCTAACATCCACTTCTCATCATCAGTTCACCAAAACAAACCAGGCAGATAATCTGCAATATCTTTCTTTATCATTTGCCGGGAATATAACCGCTAAAGAAATAAGATTGTCTGATTTCAATGAAAAATACCATGCTTATACACCTGTTGAAAATGATATAGACGACAGATTTTTTGAAGACGGCCAGGCATTGATGGGACCTATCTTATCAGGGACTGATAAGCAAAATTCCTTCCTCATAGCTTATGAACATGGGTCTCAGTTTCCTAATAGTTTTCTTCACTATCAACTAAAAAAAAATAAACAGGTTTTACTTAAGGCAGTTAAAGGAAATTATCTTAATCATCAGCCTCTTGATGAAACGAATAATTATGAAACCATTTGGTTTGATATAGCAGCGGTTGCAGGCGATGAAGATATGCTGGCCGAAGCTTACAGAACTTATATATTAAAATATATCACTGAGAATTCAGAGAGTCGCAAGCCCTATATTTTCTATAATACATGGGGAAGACAGGAGCGTGTGAAATGGGCTAGCGGAACTTATTTGAGCAGTATGAATCTGGATACTACGTTAAAGGAAATTGAAGTGGCGCACCAAATGGGCATTGAAGTGTATGTGCTGGATATGGGCTGGTTTCAAAAATCAGGAGACTGGGAAGTGAACATAAATCTTTTTCCAGACACCTTAAAAATGGTTAAAGCGCTGCTTGATAAATATGATATGAAATTAGGGCTTTGGTTCAATCCGCTGGTGGCGGCAAAGAGCAGTAAAATGCTTGAGCAAAATAAACAAAATGTGGTAGTCTGGAATGGTAAAGCAGATGATCCTTTCCCGATTTGGGAGACTGAAGAAAGTGTAAGGCTAAGCCTTGTAAGCCCTTACTGGAAAAGCTTTGCGGATAAACTAATAAGTCTGGTTAAGCAATATGGAGTAAACTATTTTAAATTGGATGGGATAGCGCAATACGCCGCTAATGGCACCGGCCACTATTATGGCACAGAAGAAAATCCTATGTTGGAAAGACAGGAAAGTTATGCATTTCAGCTTCCCATTTATATGAGTAAAATTATAGACAGAGTTGTTGAAGCCTGCCCTGCTGTCATCTTTGATTTTGATATTACAGAAGAAGGAAGATGTATGGGGTTACAATTTTTATCATCGGGTAAATATTTTATTATTAACAACGGCCCTTATTATCACAGCTATGGTTTGGCTGAAGAATGGAAGAGTCCCCTGGCTAATGGTAATGCCAACATATTCGTAAAGCCTGGCCCCGCAAGAGGCTGGTTCACACGCTCTGTGCTCGCTTATGATAAATGGATACCTTCTGTTTTATTTCTTACCCATTATCAGCCTGATGAACCACGCAATTCGCAACTGATAAATATCGCTTCACTGATACTTGGGCAAAATGGTATTTGGGGAGAAATATTAAAAACCTCTTCAGGTGGCATCACTCTTTTTCATAACATACTAAGCAAATATAAAAAGGTAAGAAATGATATAACAGAAAGTAGTCCTGTAACCTGCGGAGAACCGGGAACCAGTCCGGAAATACATGAAAAAATAAATGTACCTAATGGTAAAGGTGCGGTGGTAATTTTTGCGAATGCCGCAGGAAGCTACACATACATCACGCAAAACAAACCTTCTAAAATAAACTGGCATAACGATGATGTAACTATTCAATATGATAAAAAAGGCCATGCTGTTATCAATATGCATTTTCAAGAAAGCAGCGCTAAGATTATTTTTTTTGGAGTTGATTAATATCACAATAGTAATTCTTAAATGAATAGACATGAGAATAAAATCCATTTCGTTATCTCCCAAATTGCTTCAGCAGCAAATGCGTGCACTGTTTTTGATAATATTTTTTATGAGATATTCTCTATGTTTATTTTGTCAACAACAGCCAACCCCGGAAAAAGAAATATGGTCTCCTGAGCCGCGGATAGTTATACCGGGAGATGTTCCGTCAGATCCTCCTTCAGATGCAATAATTTTATTTGATGGTAAACGCCTTGATGAATGGGTAGATGTGAATGATAGCACATCCATAGCAAAATGGTTTGTTGCCAATGGCATAATGACTGTTAATAAAAAAACGGGCACCATTAGAACCAAACGAAAATTTTTAGATTACCAGTTGCATATTGAATGGCGCATACCGGAAAATATTACAGGACAAGGCCAGGCAAGAGGTAACAGCGGCGTAATTCTTGCATCTACAGGTGCAAGCGATAACGGCTATGAGTTACAGATACTGGACAGTTATCAAAATAAAACATACATCAACGGACAAGCCGGGGCAGTGTACAACCAATATATTCCTTTAGTAAATGCCTGTAAGAAGCCCGGCCAATGGCAAACCTATGATATTGTATGGATCGCACCACGTTTCAATACCGACAGTACTCTAAAAAGCCCCGCCACAATCACTGCTTTTCATAATGGAATACTCATACAGTATAACGCAGCGCTCCAGGGTCCTACTGCTTACTATCCCGGCACACCAGGTTATAAAAAACACGGTGCCTCTTCAATTAAATTACAGGCTCACGGAGACCCAAGTGAGCCCATCAGTTTTAGAAATATTTGGGTGAGAGAATTATAATGGGAGACAGAGATAAAGTTGGCTGGTTATTTCTGAAAGGATTTGATGCATTTACACTCTTTAACAACATTCACCTGCTCCGACAACTAAAAGTTCGGTATTCCGATAAGATTACAGATTAAAAAGAATTGTGCATATATTAATGCTTTAGCAACTGGTAGCCCCGACAGGGCTAATTAATATTTTGGTTATCATATTATTATTATGAGTTTTTTGTAAACAAAATTGTAACCATAAATTGGGAATCACGTGGGTATGTGATATGGCTTCCATGACCGACAAACTTACAATTAAGGGCGCAATAGTTTTGATCGTCTCCCACGCTTGTGACCAGTCATTATCCGGCTCAATTTAGTCCGCTCATCATAATCAAAATCAGCTTCAAAAGAAATGGTATATGGAAGTAGCTCAATTAAATATTCATCGTAAAGACAAGCCAGATTTTGCCTTCTTCATCTTTTAAAGCGGACCGGACGGCAAATCCGAATTTAAAAGCATTTGAGAATAAAAGTAAAGAATATAAAAGCAATCTCATTTCTTTTAATAAAATTGACCTTAATTTTTATGATCAGTTTCATACTGCTCGTCGTTCATTTGCAACTAATATGTATAATATGAATGTTCTAAGCTTAACAATTATGGCTATTACCGGCCACAAAACAGAAAGGAATTTTTTAAGAATATATTAAAATAAATCAGGAACACCATGCATTTAAATTGCTTAAGATTTGGAGCGAGCCGGATTCACTGCATCTCAGAGCCGTTTAATTAAACTACTACTACCGACCCTCATTTAATAAACACAATTGTCATGAAGCATTGAGATCAATAAGTAAGTTGCATTAACTTCTTTCTTTTTCTCTGATTTTGGAACCGTCTAAAAAATCCAAGCAAAAGAATAATAAAGATCGGCAAAAAAACATTTAAATATTTAATAATTGCTTTAGTGGATTCTTCAACAGTATCCAATGCACGGTATGTAACAGTTTTTGTTCTAAGCTCTATTAAACCCGTATCATCTGACAGCCAGTCAATAGCATTAGAAGCAATATTTACATTATCCCTATTTAATTCTTCCTGCCCTGGCTCGGTATTTACAGCAAATTTTCCGTTGCCAAAAACTATCATTTTAGATTTGCCTTTACCCGCAATAGGCCCCTCTAACGCTACTGCTGCAATTTGAGGCCCTTTATTAAAATCATTGGCTGACCATTGTTTATTGAGATCAATTTGTGCAGGAGGTTTTACAAGCCCCGACTTTTTTGAGGAATAAGCCAGAGGGGTTATTTTCACTGCTGAATCAGTACGGGTAATATTGATAGAGTTTAAGAAAGGGAAGAACACAGCTTCAATCCCTTTTGTGACAGGATGATCTGCAAAATTTTTTATGATCGGAAAATAAGGGAGCCTGATCACAAGTGACCCCTCCCGTTCCTGCTTGACTACTCTTCTGCATTGTACATCAGTTACAACTTGGCCGCTTAAGATTATGCCTTTCTTTAACAGCCAGTCCTTGATTCCGATGTCCGGCATAGGCTGTAAAACAGGGGCACTTAATGTTCCATATATTCCACTATAAGCTACCAGAATGGCGCCACCGGTGTTCAAATAAGTATCAATTTTTTTTAAATGAGCAGCGGGTATAGAATCTTTTGGCTCAAGCATTATTAGCGTTTTGTAAGAAGTGGGAATTTCGGTACTGTCAGTTATTGTATAATCTTCCACTGAATCCATTACCGAAATTTGTTCTACAACCTTTGATAATGCAGAAGCTGGGTATTCACCATGACCTTGTAAAAAAGCGACTCTTACCTTATTTTTATTGGCAAGTTTTTTTATGGCAGTAGTTAAAGAATATTCTGCACTTTCACCGGGCCTTATCATTGGAATTGCTTGCTTTTGAATATCAGCTTCCACAACAGCACCCATATATGCTCTTAGTTGTTTCTCCTGGTCTCTTTCAGAAACATTCACCATAACCGGTCTTATGCCTTCAGTTTGTGCCAGCTTTTCCTGCGCCTCATTTTCATTTGGATTTATAAAACTGAATGAAACTTTCCCATGGGAATAATTTTTATACTCGACCATCAGGTCTTTAAAATCCTTTTTGCTTTTTAAAAGCTGAGTGGGAAGATCTTCAGAAAAATATGCGGTGATGGCAGCTTTTTCATGTAAGTTTTTTAAAATATTGATTGTGGCTTTGCTTAATGTATAAGTTTTATCTGCCGTAAAATCAATACGGAAAAAAAGGAAATATGATGCTGCATTAAGAAGGATCAGAATTATAAATACTGCAACTACTTTCATTATAACATTTCTTTTCTTCATTTGTAGATTTTATAAAACTTAGAGATATTTTGAACAATATAGTAATCTAATTATCCTTTAATATTTCTTTTAGACAATGTAGTTTGGGCAAGAAATAAACCGATGAATGCCAGAGAAAGAAAATAAATAAATAACATCCCTCGAATCTATGATACCTCTTGAAATTGAATCAAAATGAGACCTTGCACTTAGAAAGTCAAAAAGATTTTCAACAAGGATAGCTGACATAGAATTTGTTTAAGTTACTTATCTGAATTAAATTTAAAAATATAACCCGAACCGCCCTTTTTCCCCTCAGTACCTATATACGATATTCCATCAGGGGAAAAACAAATCCTTCAGACTGAGGCATTATTTCCTTATCTATAAATTCAAATGATTTTAATTGTCCATCATGTGTAAACACCGCCATGCACTTTGTATCCTTTGTAGAAATTATATAAATATCATGTGTTACCGGATGCACTGCAATTGCAGAAGGGAAAAACTCAAGCTTATCACCGGCTTGTTTTATAAAATCTTTTTTATGTATAAGCATGAATGGCTCGTTTTTTAATGTATCAGCCTTACTATCAAATTCGTAAATAGCCCGGGTGGACTTCTTTTCGTCTTCCGCATCAGATTCATTTTTACAGGCGACAAACAAATCTTTCGTAACCGGATCATAACATATTCCCTCTGTATTATTTTCTTTTGATAAGAACATTTTTTATTTTCGCCACATCGGGTTGATTTGGCCAGTTCCTAATTTTAAAATGCTTCCATGGCTCCATAATGCATAAACAATATTATTGACTATAGTTACATCCTCAACATCGAATTTGTCGCCAGGGGCCTCTTCTTGAAAGGAATTGTCTTTTCAATCACTGCATTACTCTCACTCAATTTTATAAGATATAAATTAGGATGAAGATCTTCAATAACAAGTAAATGATTTTCATCAATCCATGTATTGCCGGAGATTTCAAATATTGCGGCTGGTAATTCCCATTTTTTTTGAGGATGCGCTAAATCATATTTATAAGTCTTTACAGCATATTTAAGATCCGAAGTATCTAAAATACTTTTTTCAGAATTTATATTAGCCTGTTCATTTGAAGTTGTAGCTTTTGATTTATACGCGGGACTGAAGAGGATCGTTAATGTAAGCAATTTAATAATCTGCAGATTCATAAATTTATTTTTAAATGTGACTACAATTCATTTCATGCTTTCTTTCAAAAACCAGTTAATCTTATACATGTTATTTGTTTTATCAAATTGAGCAAGGTCAGTGTTATATTTAAAATTCGTATCAATTAAGGAATGAAAAATTTTGTTATCAGGGAAAGCTGCTTTCAAATTTTTTCTGGTGAGATATCTGAGAGAATCCAAAGGGCCGATACTGAAGTAGTAATTTGTTACATTAATTCTTGAACCAGCATGAATTTTTGTGTATGGGTCTTTATATATAGAAATTTGATCTTCTGAATTTAATAACAACAGCTCTCTTTTATTTTTAAAACGAAGGATTTGATTATTACATTTTTTAAACCCGTAAGTATTCGTCTTTAAAAATTTATAAGTGCTGTCATTTTGTTGAACAGTAACATAAGGCTTTACTAGAAAATCATTAAGCCTGATCTTTATTTTTTGATTTTTATCATTGGCAACATATGAAAGTTTTCCATCCATGAAATCTTTGCCTGTCACATATATCCCACAGACTCTTTCATTATTTTGGGCAAACACGTACAGGATCAAATGTAAAAAAAGCACTGTCGTACATATTTTATTCTTCATTTTAAATCATTTTACTTTGTTTTTCCTTAAGAGTGGCCGGTGGGAACACCGGCACGACAACCGCGAGAAAATCATCTAACACTTTTTGCTACTTCAAAACTTTATTCATATTTCTTTCTATATAACCCATGTACAATTACCGGAAAAATAATAAGGGTAAGAAGTGTTGCACTGATCAACCCTCCTACAATAACAATAGCCAGCGGCTTCTGCGTTTCTGAGCCAATGCCTGTGGATAGCGCAGCAGGAAGCAACCCAAATATCGCCATCAAGGCAGTCATTACAATAGGCCGCACCCTGCTGATTGCACCTGTTTTTATTGCTTCGTTAAGCAGCATTTTTTTGTTGAGATTTTGTTTGATCACTGAAATAATGATTACTCCATTTTGAATACATATTCCAAACAATGCAATAAATCCAATGCCTGCAGAAATATTAAAATTGGTTCCTGTAAGCAGCAACGCAATTATGCCACCGGCAAGGGCAAATGGCACGTTTAGCAATACAAGCAACACATCGCTCACTTTACGAAACAACACCAGTAGGATAATAAAAATGATAACTAAGCTTATAGGCACAACAATAGATAATCTTGTCATTGCCCTAATTTCGCTTTCATACTCACCGCTGAATTGAGTGGTGTACCCTTTTGGCAATTTGATTTCATCATTTATTTTTTCCTCCGCTTCAGACACTGTGCCTCCTAAATCTCTGCCACGCACCGCAAACTGTACAGCGGAGAAACGTTTATTGTTGTCGCGATAAATAAAAGCCGGGCCACTTTTCAGTTGTATATCAGCAATCTCTTTCAGTGGTATTTTTGTTCCCGTTGAGGTTGGAATCATCAGGTCGCCAATCTCTGTTTCTGATTTCCTGAATGGATATTGATAACGTACCCGGATGTCAAACTTTTTTTCTCCTTCATACAATTGCGATGCAGCTTTGCCGCCAATAGCAAGTTCTATAACTGCGTTCGCCTGGGCTGCGGTAATTCCGTACAGAGCCATTTTCTGCATATTGAGCTGTATCTGTAATTCCGGCTGGCCAAGATTTTTTACAATGCCTACATCTTCCATACCCTGCACACTTTTCAAAGTCTGGTAAACCTGCCGGGAAATTTTTGAAATGCTATCAAGATTTTCGCCAAACACTTTCACAGCTTGGTTTACATCAATGCCTGCAATGGCTTCGTTTACATTATCAATTATAGGTTGAGAAAAACTCCAGATGGTTCCTACGTATTTTGATTCCAGCTTGTCCGACATTTTCGCAATCAATTGTTCTTTTGTCAAATTCGATCTCCACTGTTCTTTGGGATATAAATCAACAAGACATTCGATAGCAAAAAAACCTTTTGGGTCAGTGCCGTCATCTGGTCGCCCCACTTGCGAAACAACTTCGCGTACTTCAGGAAATTTCAACAGGTCGTAACGCATGCTATCGGCAAGAATTTTTGCCTGCGGAAGTGAAATGCTCATCGGTGCGTCTCCTTCTGCCCACAACGCACCTTCATCGAGATGGGGAATAAATTCTGTTCCGAGAAGTTTTGAAGAGGCAAAAGTTAGTATAACTACCGCAGCAGCTATACCCAGGCTAAGCTTCTTATTCCGCATCACCCAGGTAAAAATTTTTTCATAATATTTTATCATTCCTGCTACCAGCGGGTTATGTTTTTCTTTTACATTTTTATGCATCAAACGGTGTGACAGTGCAGGTACAAATGTTAGTGTGAAAAGCAATGCACCCAGCAAAGCGAAACCAAGTGTGTAAGCAAGCGGAGAAAATAATTTTCCTTCTACTTTTTCAAACGAGAAAATAGGAATAAGCGCAGTGATGATGATGAGCTTTGAAAAGAAAATAGCTTTGCCCATATCAACACCAGTGCGCCTGATGAGACCAAGCTTTGCGATCTTATTAAATTTTTCCATACCTATCTCTGCAGCATAATAACCTAATGCAACAAAAACGCCTTCTACCATTACCACTGCGCCATCAATCAAAATTCCAAAATCAATTGCACCAATGGAGATCAGATTGGCAAACATTCCTTTCAGATAAAGCATAGTAAATGCAAAGAGCAGAGAAAGCGGAATGATAAGTGAAACAATGAGTGTTGCCCGCCAGTCACGCATAAATAAAAATACGATGAGTGTTACAAGAAAAATTCCTTCGAGTACATTGTGAAATACGGTATGCAAACAGAAGTCTATAAGGTTCTGCCTGTCGTAAACAGTTCGCATCTCCACACCAGCAGGTAAAACTTTTTCATCGAGTTCTTTTACTTTATCCTCAAGCGCTTTCAATACAGGGCCGGGGTCGATTCCTTTCCGCATCAGTACAATTCCTTCTACCACATCAGGTTCTCTTCCACGTGCTACTATACCCAGGCGGGGATTGTTTGACTCATAAACTTCTGCTATATTTCTCACAAGCACCGGTGTGCCATTTTCATCTTTTATAATGATGCTTTTAATATCATCGATATTACTCAGCAGGCCGATGCCCCGAACGACAAACGCCTGTGATGATTTTTCAATTACATCACCGCCAACATTTACATTGCTTTTGCTGATAGCCTCATACACATCCAATGCCGTAAGATCATATTGTGTAAGAAGCTCAGGGTTTACACTTACTTCGTAAGTTTTTACAGGGCCTCCAAAGGCAACTACATCGGCTATTCCGGGTACAGTTCGCAGATTCCGGTCAATCACCCAATCCTGGATAGTACGAAGCTCAGCAGGTGTGTGGGTTTTTGAGTGCAATGTGTAGCGAAAAATTTCATCTATAGGACCTGCAGGTGGTGTGAGCTCTGCTTCTGCACCTTCAGGAAACTCAATGCCGGGCAACAATGCAGTTATTTGCTGACGCCCATAAGTATCGTCAACATCATCTTCAAATACAAGTGTAACAACAGAAAGCCCGAACATAGATTGTGAGCGTAGATTTATTTTTCGCTGCACACCGTTCATTCTTATTTCAACCGGGATGGTAACAAAACGTTCAATCTCCTGGGCGCTTCTGCCGGGCCATCGTGTTATGATGCGTATCTGTGTATTAGTAAAATCAGGAAAGGCAACAATAGGTGTTTTTATAAAACAAAATATCCCAATTACAGCAAGCGCTCCCGTCATAAAAAA
This sequence comes from Chitinophagaceae bacterium, assembly GCA_036007765.1. Taxonomy (GTDB): domain Bacteria; phylum Bacteroidota; class Bacteroidia; order Chitinophagales; family Chitinophagaceae; genus Ginsengibacter. Next base: position 19,188 of record DASYOM010000041.1, read on the forward strand.
AGTAAAGAGCTTATGCCGCAATGAAAATGTAATAATATTTTTTACGAGCTTATCCATTTATTATAACTGCATTATTTTGTTTTTAAAGTCTCTCTTAAGAAGATTTAGAGGGTTTCTTATAATTTTTTTAATGCCGTAAATACAAACAATCCATTTTGGGCAACCACCAAATCGCCTTCATGCAGTGAGTCATTTTCAATATATATTTTTTTGTTAACCGCTTTGTAAATATTTACTGGTTGCATACTCACATCACATCGCTTTTTGAAAAGCACAACATAATTTTTGTTATCATCAAACATTACTGATCTGGCAGGAACCACCAGGTCTTTTTTAGCTTCAGGAAAAAGAATTGAAATGTTTGCGAACATTCCCGGCTTAAGTGTATAATCAGGATTGCTCAACCGGATTTTAACCGTCATTACATTGGTTTCAGGATTGAGTATATTAGATATTCGTTCTACTTTACCTGAGAATTTTTTATCAGGATAGCTGAGTGTAGTTATCTCTGTTTCGCTTCCGGGTTTAATTTTAGCAATATCGGTTTCATATACGTTTGCTGTAGCCCATACTTCTTTCAAATTAGAAATAGTAAAAAGATTGTTAGCATCATCAGAACGAAGCTGCATTCCTGTGTTTACATTTTTCTCTACTATGAACCCGCTGATAGGAGCTTTAACAGTGTACGCAGAACCATTGGAATTAAGAACGCCGGCGCTGCTGCCATAAATTCTAAGTACTTCATTTACTTTATTAGATTGAGCAAGCGCTTTTTGGTACTCGCTTTGAGCCGTGAGATAACCCTTTTCTGAGCTAACGCCGCTATTGCGCATATCGGCTGTTACTTCCATATTTTTTTTTGCGATAGCAAGCTCTGATTGAGCAGATTCATAATCGTTATAATAATTTGCCATGTCTGAGCTGCGCACTACTGCAAGCAATTGCCCCTTCTGTACATGATCTCCCAATGAAACTTTTACGTCGGTAACATTTCCGCCTACGAGCGGAAAAACTTTAACCACATTATTTTCGTTGAAAGTAATCTTACCCGAAAGCTTTAAATCACTCATTACGTATTCTGATCTTACCGTGTCGAGTGTAATGTTCTTCATAAGTGAATCTGGTATACAAAATGCCGAGTTTGTTGATATCGCTTCTGTTTCAGGAACCGGCGAACTGCATGATGTTAACAGAAGTGCAGTGATTGAAACCAGATAAAAGAGAAAAGTTTTCATGGTATAAATGATTTAATAGTTATTTTAAAATAATAGTGCCTGTGGCTAGATTTAAATTTTCCAGTGCATCAACGCGGTTATTTTGTAAGCGGTTAAATTCGAGTTTCGAATTTTTATAAGTTTCATAATAGTCAATAAATTCCAGCAGGCTGATGGTATGATTTTGATAACCTTTGATAATTCCGTCAAGCAGTTTTTCATAATCAGCAGTAAATTGAAGTGAAGTTGTTTTGTATAGTTTATCCGTTTCAAGTAATTGAGCATAGGCTCTTCTAATATCATTTCTTACCTGTAACTCCGCCTGCGATTGCATTTGCTTACTTTCTTCAATCTGAAACTGTGCGGCTTTTATATTACCCTGGTTACGGTTCCAAAACGGAAGGTTAATTGCAAGTGAAAGAGAGTTATAGTTGCGAACGTAACTTCCAGCTTTATCATAATTTGCTCCAAGCGTAAGATCGGGAACACGCAACGCTTTTTGCAATGCGAGGTTAGTTTGGTTCAGTTGAACCTGCGCATTTGCCCTCTTTAAATCATAGCGATTAATTAAAGCCGAATCAAGCAATTGCGAATAGTTAAGATTACTTACATTAATACGGTTAATGAATTCAGAATCGGCAACAGTCTTTATCGGTCGTGATAAAGTATCGCCGGTAAGCAGGATAAGATCAGCTTGATTTTCCTCAACCTGCTTCAATAAATCAAGGCGCTCGTTTTGTAAACTGAATTGTAATGCCTGGAGGCGTGCTAACTCCTTAAAGGCAATATTGCCTTTGTTATATTGAGTGGTATAAACATCAATTAAAGTTTTGAGCGATCCAATTTCTTTATCATAAACCGTCAAAGGCCGCTGTAAAAAATATAAACCGTAAAATGAACTGCGCAATTCATAACGCAGTGTACGGATTAAATCATAAAACTGGTAAGTGGAAATCTGTGAATTGATCTTTGCAATGTTGACCTGCATGTTTCTTTTGCCCGCAAGAAGAATTACCTGTTGCAGTGAAGCGGCTGTTTCGCCTGTTTTGCCTAGGTCAAATTTTTTTTTAGTATCCTGGTTATATACTCCCTGATCAATTGAAAGATTTGGATTAGGATAAAGCTTTGCCTGTATGATAGTGGCATCAGCCTCACTCACCTGGTATTTTGCCGCAAGCAATAAAAAATTTCTTTGAAGAAATAAATTTTCTGCGTCAGCAATGGTAATAGAAATAGTATCTGTTCTTAAATAAGATTGCGCAAAATTTCTTGAAGAAAAAAGAAAGAGAAAAACAGAGATGAGCAGGTTTTTAAGAGGCATAATATGCTGAACAATTTTAAAGCCAATGCAAACATATAGCCCGACTATTAGAGAGTAATTAGAGAAAAATTAGAAACTGATTAGAAAGGAAATCCTTTAATGCTCCACCGGGCTTGTTTTATCTCCTGGTTTAACTGATCGTACACAGGATTCAAATCATTAAACTTTATTAGCGGGAAAAGAAACTGTTACTTCTGTGCCCTTATTTATTTTCGAATTGATGGTAAGCTTTGCGCCATGGAGGTTAATAATTTTATCAGCCAGTGCCAAACCAATTCCGGAGCCAGAATAGGAACGTGCATTATCAGCACGGTAAAAAGTTTCTGTTACATGAGGCAATTCATTTTCAGTAATTCCAATTCCGCTATCTGATATTTTTATGATTATATTTTTTTTATGCAGTAATAAAGAAGCCGTAACTTTTTTATTGTCTGAAAATTTGCAGGCATTATCTATGATGTTCAGCAAGGCTGTTTCCAAAAGATTTTTGTCTCCTGAAATAATTAAGGAAGAGGGGTTTTGGGGCATTTCGGGAAATAATGTTTCTATAGTACTTCCCTGTTTTTTTACATTCATTTTGCTTTTTATTTCAATCAGCAATTCATCTAAACGGATTTCTTGCTTATGAAGATTTGAGAAATCGAGATTACTTTGTGCGAGATTCAAAAGCCCGTTAGTTACTTTATGGAGCTTTTCTGCTTCTTCTAAAACTGCAAGTAACACAGCTTCATATTCTTTTACCGTACGTGTTTTAGCCAGAGTAACTTCAATATTTCCAATGATGGAAGCAAGAGGGTTTCTTAATTCATGAGAAGCATTTGATACAAAATTCTTTTGAAGTTCAAAAGCATTTTCCAGTCGCTGCAACATTTGATTAATTGTTATTGATAGTCGTGATAACTCATCTTTTTTATTCCCTTCCTTTAAACGCAAATGCAAATTGGTTTCTGAAATTTTATTTGCCTGGGAAGAAATATCAGATAATGGCTTTAGCATTAGTTTAGTAAAATATCTTCCCGCAAAAAAAACGACAACCAAACTTGAGAGAAACCCAATGAGCAGGACTTTTTTCAACTGAGATAAGTTTGCGATGCCTGCTTCGTCAACAGCAGAGGCAATGATTACGAAATTGCCCTGGTTATCTTCGTAATATATACCGAGTGTTTGTCTGTTGGCTTGTTCTTCTTCATATTCCCGGTTCTTTCTTACTTTATTGATGAATGAATTATCAAAGGCAATGGTATTGGAACTGTCAATAAACACAGGTTTATTTTCATCATTGTACACACGAATGATCTCGTTTGGCAATGTGCGCAAATATTTATTTTGGAATGATTGAATAATAGTGGAACTATTTTCATCTGCTTCAAGAAAAACGGTAGCCGTTATTATAGCACGGTCTTTTAACTGGTTATAAAAATTATTAAGGGTGAATGAACGTGAAAGAATATAGATATAAAAATTAAGACACACCAATATTACCGCTATGATGAGTGTGAACAGCAGTGTGAGCTTATTTTTTATTTTCATGTGGCAATGCTGTTAATTATTATAATCTTCTTTGAAGATGTAGCCCATCCCATAAACAGTATGAATAAGTTTTGGCGAAAAATTTTTGTCTATCTTATTACGCAAATAATTTATATACACATCAACTACATTTGAGCCGGAATCAAAAGAACTGTCCCAAACATTTTCAGCAATATCAGCTCTCGATAGAACCATACCGCGGTTACGGATAAAATATTGCAGCAAATAAAATTCCCTGGCAGTGAGTTTTATTTGCTGCCCGTTGCGCTGCAATTGCTTTGTCCGGTAATCCACTTCAAGATCGGCAATGGTGAAATTACTTTCTGTATTCAAATCATTTTTTCTTCTTACCAATGCCCGTATGCGTGCAAGAAGCTCCTGGAATTTAAAAGGTTTTGTAAGGTAACCGTCAGCACCGGCGTCGAGCCCGGTTACAATATCGTTTGTTGTAGATAATGCAGTAAGCATAAGAATAGGCGTATTACTGTGCTCACGGATTATTTTGCACAACTGCAAACCATTTATGTGCGGCAAAATAACATCCAATAAAATAATATCATACTGATTTTGTAAGGCGAGTTGCTTTCCATTTTGCCCGTCAAAAGCAACATCAACAATAAAAGATTGTTCTTCCAATCCTTTTTTTATGAAGGAAGCAACTCCGGGTTCGTCTTCTATTACGAGGATTTTCATGGGCTTGTCAAAGAAAATTTTATTATCATAATTCAAATTTTTAACTGAACCAAATTGCTGACAGACATTAAAATTAATTCAATTGCAAAATTATTCAAATGTTGATTGTCACTCTTTCAATAGAATGCCTCAGGCATTAGTATCATAATAATTAGCAGTTATGCTTATAGAGGAAATAGTACTGTTGCCTGAAATTTGACCTTCACATTTAAAATGTTGTTGGATTTAATTACGCTCGTTTCCTGTTCACCGGATGGGCAGGTATCCTTGAAGAATCAACGGCTGTATAGTTCCTGGCTTCATTTTCATACATTACCCCGGATGTAAAAGTCATGTCCCATTTTTGGCGTTGCCAAAAATTATAGCCGAGGTTTGAAACAAAGCGTGTATGATACCTCTTTCTTTATCCCATTGGTATTGCACATATTATGAACTTACTAGTATTAGCGGGAGCTCTCACCGAAGCTGGATTTAGGATTACACTAAGAGGAAACAGTTATACTTATTTAGGCAGACGGATAGATGCCCATAATGAAATATATCTGGCCGTGTTAAGTTTCAATGTTGGAGAGCCAAAAGCTAAATCAACAGCTAAATTATTTTTAACAGCATAAACAAACCCAATATCTAGGCCATTAACGGCACTTGTATGAGAACCGTAATTCCCAAAATATTCTGTAAATGCGCTAAATTTCTCTGTGATATTATAATTAATTTCTAATGCACTTAAGTAACTTATATCTGTTGATTCCTGATCTTGCGTAACTCCAAGGTTTGAGTAAAGTTTGATTTTCGAAGACAAATCGTGTCGTCCTGCTAAGGTGATGGTATATCCGAAATGATCACCTCTGAATGCTTTGTTTATAGTTATCGGCAAACGCAAATATGATATTAAGGTAAGTTTTGGTAATAAACCATTTTGTTTACACAATTGATTCTTAAAACTAATAGTAAGAGGCCTTACCCCTTGCATTAGATTGCTATTCTGACTAACGTTTTATAAGCCGCTGAGTTGCAGCCCCAATTCATCAGTGTTTATATCAAACTTATGAATTAGTTTTTTCATTTCCTGGACTTTTCTTTTCCGTTTCTGATCCAGAAACTCATAATCGCTTAGAGGTT
>DASYOM010000042.1:0-20012 GCA_036007765.1 Chitinophagaceae bacterium
AAATTGGTCATCTGAAACAAGATCACCGCCTGGGCCGTAACTTTTATGGTGGAATTGCAGGAGATGATATCAATGTTATGCTTGCAGCAGCTGCAATGAATTTTAAAAGAATGATGAACATCTACAAGGAAATGTTTATGGACTTTTTTGTTCGAACCATTTATATCCTTCAGAACTTTTTCTGGCAGAAAAATTCTAACTTTTTACCGCAAATGAGTTTTTAAGGAACGACTATTTAATGTTGTTGCTGAGCAATAGATAGCTCATAAAAATTATTCAGGCCGAAAAACGAAGAGAGAAAGCAAGTTAAAGGTTGTGAAGCAGACTTAAAATCAATTTATAATGCGCTACCAAAATTACGTGCTACGTTGTTTATTAAAAAAGTGATTAATTCCCTAATTGTTTAACCGTAATATAAGCCATCAAACCAATGCTTGTGATTAACGCATTTTCATCTATATCAAATGTTGGCGTATGCAGAGAAGAAACAATTCCTTTTTCTTTATTTCCAATACCTATCAGGTAAAAGCAGGAATCTTTAGACTGCGAATAATAAGCAAAATCTTCTGCCGCCATCCATACATCAACCTCTTGTATATTTTCTTTACCAAGATACTCTCCGGCAAAAGTTAATATTTGTTCCGTTAGTTTTTCTTCATTTATTAAAAAAGGATATCCCTTGTTGATATTAAAATCACAACTTCCGCCCATGCCTTCAGCAATACTTTTCGCTATTTTTTTCATATGGGCATGTGCTTCGATTCGCCAGCCCTCATCGAGGGTTCTGAATGTTCCTTCAAGGTGTACTTCATCCGGGATCACATTGATTGCTCCGTTGGCTGTTAACTTTCCAAAAGATAAGACTGTGGGAATTGTTGGGTTCGCCATTCGGCTGACCACCTGTTGCAAGGACACAAGGATTTGCGCAGCAATCATTATGGGATCTATGTTTTGATGCGGTTGAGCTGCATGCCCTCCCTTTCCCTGAACAGTTACCAATATCTCGTCCATCGAAGCCATAAATTTTCCTTTATGGATGCCAATTTTACCAGATTCAAGTGAGGGCGAAACATGCTGCCCTATCAAAACTTCAGGCACCGGATCTTTTAATACACCTTCTTTAATCATCAAACTTGCACCGCCCGGAAGTTTTTCTTCAGCAGGCTGAAAGATCAATTTCACAGTCCCTCCAAATTGATGCCTGATTGATTGAAGAATATCAGCGGTTCCAAGTAATGATGCTGTGTGCACATCGTGCCCGCAAGCATGCATCACACCTTTGTTTTTGGATTTATATTGGACATCATTGGCTTCAGTAATGGGCAAAGCATCCATATCTGCACGCAATGCAATCACCCGGCCTGATGGTTGTTCCCCTTTGATTAAAGCAACAACCCCGGTGCCTGCCATTGCCTTCCATGAAATTCCCATTTCATCAAGCCGGGCTTTTATAAATGCCGATGTTTCATATTCATGAAAAGACAATTCAGGATTTGCATGCAGATGCTTACGGTTCTGAAGAACTGCATCACTTATTTTAATTGAATGTTGCCTTATTTCATCTATTAGCATAAAGCCCGTCGTTTTACTTTTCATTGTATAACCAAAAAGTGCTTTGCATTATAATTTATATAATCTTAGCTGCGCTCTTTTTTTTATCTTTTTCAAGAAACTCTTTCACGAAATCATCATCAGTATTACGAGGATACATTTTATAGATACGATCCATTTCTTCCATTTGTCCATTAGAAAGTTTCTCATTAGGATTTATGCACCAGTCTCCTTCTAACAAACCTTGTCTTCGTAATATTTCATGTATGCCGGGGATACAACCATGAAATGAATTTCGTGCATCAAAAATAACAGCATTCATATCCGTTATCTCTATTCCCTTCGACAATAATTCTTCCACTCCTTTATAATTATTGAAAACACACTGTTGAATCTCATTAAAAAGTTCCACCGCATTTTTTGTCCATACAGACCAATGGCCAAGCAAACCTCCAACAAATCTTTTTTCAATGACCTTTCCATTTTTAGTAAAGCGGTAAGGAGTCAGCATATCGGCGACTATATTATCATCATTACCTGTATATAAAGCTATTTCATTTATCCTGTTGGAATTGCATACTGCTCTTACCACATCAAGTGTTTGATACCTGTTAAATGCAGCCACTTTAATGGCATGCACATTTGAAATTTCTGCGAAGTCACGCCAGAACTCATAACTTAATAAACGTCCGCCAACTGCCGGCTGAAGATAAAATCCGAAAACCGGAATAATTTCTGATACTGCACGAACATGTTCTATAAGTTCACCATCTGTATAATCGTTGAGGCCACCAAGGCTTACCAGGCCAAGATGATAACCATATTTTACAGCCAGCTCCGCTTCCTTTATGGCAGTAGGTGACGGGCCAACAATACCAGCAACTTTTACAAAAGCCCGGTTTAGTTTTGCATTATCTATTTCCTCAGCTGCTAATTTTAAAACAGTTTCCAAAAGATTTACTTCCGGTGTCCTTATCTCAAACTGTGTGGTATGAACACCAACTGCCACACCTCCAACACCAGCAGCTATGTAATAACGTGTAAGCCTTCTTTGCAACGCCTCGTCCAGTTTTCGATTTTCATCTAACGCCAATGGGTGGGCGGGAATGACCACGCCTTTGTGTAGTAATTCTTTGACTGCCGGATTTAAGGTGGTCGTTGACATATTGTAAATTTAAAACTGCCCGCTTCGTTCCTGGAAATGTGTTGGTTTATTTATTGTCTTACCGCCTTCGTTTAGCCAGTCAACAATTACCTCAATCATTTTTTGCAAAGAAACTTTTGGATGCCCGAACAGTCGGCATGATTCTGCGGCGTTACTTAATAAGGCCGTCTCCTCTTCGCCGTTTATAAATTCAGGTGTTTGCTCCAGCAGCTTTCCAAATTCATTCGCGAGCCAACGAACCGGGATAGTTTCGGGTCCGGTGACATTCAGAATCTTTGACGGCACACTACAATGATGCAATGCTCGCAAAGCCATTTCATTTGCATCGCCTTGCCATATTACATTTACATATCCCATGCGAACATCTATTGGTTTTTTGTCTCTCACAGACTTTGCAATTTCAAGCAACACCCCATAGGTAACGTCATTCGCGTAATTGAGGCGATAGATAAGAATAGGCGTATTATTTTTTGAGGAATAATATTGAAACAAGCGCTCTCTTCCAAGGCATGATTGTGCATATTCTCCAATTGGTTGCGTCTTTATTGTCTCGTCTGCGCCACCTAATGTAACAGAGGTTAACGGATAAACATTCCCTGTTGAAAAAACAACGATTCGCGAATTTTTATATTTCTGTGCAACGCGGCCCGGCAGGTAAGAATTCATAGCCCATGTAAATGGTTCATTTCCTGTGGTGCCAAATTTTGTTCCTGCCAGGTATAAAACATTTTCCGCATCAGGCAGGCCATCTAGTTGATCATCCTGCAAAAGATCTGCTTCGTATGTTTCAATCCCAAAGCTGTTTAATTCGTCCTGTAAGCCCTTTTCAGAAAAACGGGAAACGCCTATAATCCGTTTTTTTATACCTGAAAGTTCAACCGCCTGCTTTGCAAGTTTAGCAAGTGCCGGCCCCATTTTACCTCCTGCTCCTAAAATGATAATGTCACCTTTTAATGTAACAATATCGGTAACTAATGTAGATGATGGTTGTAATAATTGTTCGTAGATTTTTTCGATGTTGCTCATGTCAGTTTTCTTCTTTAGATAATTGTTCCACCAACTGATGTAGTTTGTTTGCCAGGATATTTTTTGGTATCAGTTTAGTTTCATAATCAGCGATTACTGCCGGCGAAACATTTCGGGCCATGGCATATTTCACCACTTCCGTATCTTTTCCTTTTGCAAAGCAGGATGCCGACACTATTCTTTTCAAAGGGTCTTTTTACGTCACGGTCAAGAGCTTCCAGGTAAAAATTTAATTTGCCCAAAAATTCCGGTTCAAATTCCTGGATTTTCAATTCAAATAATACAAAGCACTTTAGGTCACGATGATAAAAAAGCAGGTCAGTGTAATAATCTTTGTTGCCAACCTGGAGGCGATACTGATTTCCCATATAAGTAAATCCCTTAGCTATTTCAAGGATAAACTTTTGCAGGTTTAGAATCAGGGCTTTTTCGAGATCGGATTCGGAATGGGTATCCGGTAAATCCAGGAACTCAAATATGTAAGGATCTCTAAAAAGGTTTTGTGGCAATTGTGTCAACAGTGTTGACACTTTCTTATCAGATAGCATTGTTCTTTCAAAATAGCCAGATGATAATTGCCTTCTTAAATCTCTCATAGACCATTTCTCTTTTGTGCAATGCAGCAGGTAAAAGAATTTTTCTTCGGCTGATTTAGTTTGAGAGAGGATCTCAAGATGATTAGACCAGGTTACTTTACAAAGTATTAATGCAATCAATTTATCCTGTAAAACAGTAAGTTGATTTAAAGGTGTCGGCACTGCCGACACCTTTTTGGTTTTTGATTTTGGTCCAAGCATTTGTGTCGGCAGTGCCGACACTTTTACACTTTCCTTATTTCCAGCAAAAAAGAACTCTAATTGTGTCGCTATTGGCGACACAAATTCAGCAGATGAATATACCTCATAAAATTGTTTCATCCTGTACAATCCCCTGCGGGTAAAGCCACTAAAGCCCGGGAATTTAATCTGAACAAAGGTTGCTAATTCACCAACTGTATTTTCACCCCAAGCACCTTCTGCTACCTTAGCAGAAACGATGTTTCCAACATTAAAATATAAAAGCACCAATTCTTCATTTACCTTCTGAAAAGCCCTGTTCCGGGCTTCTTCAATGAGAATGGCAATTTGTTCGAATTCGTTATTGGTTTTAATTTTCCCCATTATTGATAAATACAAGTCCCTGGCAAAGAGGTTCAATGTATTCTTAAATATAGCAAGGTTTTATTGGTTCTATTTACAAAAAATAAATGAATTTAATATTAAGATACCATGGAGGAATGAGGTCTTGTACCTAATTATTTATGATGCAAAGATCGGCCCAGTCTCTGTCGTGAATGATTGCAAATTGTGTGAAGGCAAGATTTGAAACTGCGGCTAAACAAATGTAAAAATATTTTCATTTACCATTTCAAATTGACACCAACTTTAGATATAGTGAAGTTAGCTCTCTCCTTTCAAAAATTAGTATGCATTTTCTTTGTAGTGCTTTTCCTTACCCGAACTCCGGCCCCAAAATCGCAAACTGTTTTTCCGGCACGCCGGGAAATTTATTTTTCCCCCGATACATGCGTATAAAGGAACGCTGTTCAATAAAACCGATGGAAGACAACCACTCTAACCATTCCTTATTAAAATGCATAGCGTCCACAATTAAAGGACGGACGTCATAATTAGATAATGCCGCAGCAACAAGTTCCTTTGCAATGTTCACTTCTCTGGCAACAATGGGTCCTATGTGAGTGAAGTCATGGCCATGGCGGCCCAAGCAATAACCGAGGATTTCATTACAGTCTTCAATTACATAAGCAATTTCAGGAGCACCTTCCAGCATCCATACCAATAAGTCCTGGCGATCCGCACCAAAAATTTCACGGTCGAAATTCACAATTGCTTTTATATCTTTCTCCTGGAGAAGCCTTGCTGTTGTGGCACTAATATTTTTCACATCACTGTTCAAACTCATCCTGCTAATTTGATATTCATCAATAAAATTTAATTTCAAATAAATTTCGCGGCCGGCCGGTGTGGCGTCCAATTTTATGGTTTCTTCATTTTTTAAAATATGCAATGCTTCATGCAGTAGTTGCATTCCTATTCCCTGCCCGCGGCTGTCGGGATCAACCAATACCATTCCAATCCAACAAAAAAAAGTTTGATAACGGATAGTTGTAACTGTTCCTATAACGTTATCATTCGTTGTGGCTACGCGGCAATCATTTGGACTGAGATGTAAAAATATTTCCCAATCCCGTGCAAGTTGGTTCCATCCTGCAGCACGACACAATACGAGGCCGGTTGCGATATCGCTACTTCTCATTGATCGAAATGCAATCATGTTTATACAGTTTACAAAAAAATTCTCTAATCTTCCTCAACATAATTTATATCTTTCTTAAATGTTTCCTCTAAAAAATTAAGTGCAATAACCGCAACGGCATACGTAATGAATGCAACCACCAATGCGCTTTTAATTACTCCCAAATTTGTTTTCATTAATAAAAAAAGCGCAGTCATTGGAATAATGGTTCCTCTTACAAAATTGGGTACTGTAGTAGCGACCGTTGCCCTGAGGTTGGAGCCAAAAAGCTCTGCAGCAACGGTAATGAAAAGTGTCCAATAACCACTGCAAAATCCAAGGCATGCAGATAATACATATAACAATGCAGGACTTTTTAATGGCGCCAGCAAATAGATTAGTACAAATACAAAAGAGCCAAGCATAAATAAAAAAATTACTTTTTTCCTGCTTTGCAGATATTGACTAAGAGCACCACTGATAATGTTACCCGCAACCTGCCCGGCGAAAGCAAATAAGACCGCTTTGCCTGCATCAATAGGCTGATCGATACCCAATGCTTTTCCAAACTCTGGTGAGAATGTAATTAAAACTCCAACTACAAACCAAATCGGCATTCCTATTACGATGCTGGTGATGTATTTTAATAATCGTTTTTTATTATTAAAGAGCATCCAAATATCTCCCCTCTTCACATTCGTCTCTTTTATTTTAATAAAGATACCCGATTCAAAAACCCTGATACGCATAACCATCAGCAATAGCCCAAGACCGCCACCGATAAAATATGATGCCCGCCAATCAAAAAGCCAGGAGATTAAATATGCAAGCAACGCACCAAACACCCCCATTGTCGCGACAAGTGTTGTTCCATATCCTCGAATTTTATTTGGAAGAATTTCAGTAACCAGTGTGATGCCCGCGCCCAATTCGCCTGCGAGTCCAAAGCCGGCAATAAACCGCATCACTGCATAAGCTCCCAAAGAGGTAACAAACCCATTCCCGATATTTGCCAAAGAATAAATAAGTATCGAACCGAACAAAACAGAGAGGCGTCCTTTCTTATCGCCGATGATACCCCATACAATACCACCAATCAGCAATCCAGCCATTTGTAAATTGAGAAGCATGATACCATTTTGCATAATGTTGTCGCCCGAAATATTTAGTGATTTTAAGCTGGGAACACGTACTATACTAAATAGAAAGAGGTCATACATGTCAACCATGTATCCCAGGGCAGCGACTAATACTGGTATCCGCAAAAGCTCGCTGGTAATGGATTTGGAAGAATAATTACCGGGTGTATCGTTTAGTGAATTTATCATTCGGCCTTCTTTGATTTATATATTGAATCAAAACATTTATTAGAAACAATAACTGTTATAGAGAGAGATTTATCGTTAGCTAATTCTTTAGATGAGCGCTGACTAATTTATATACTTTTCCATCTTCTTTAGTTGTCAAATACAATTCTCCTTTACTATCCATACCAAACCTGAGGTCAACACGATCATTGTGGCAAAGCTTCGCTATACTTGTGGGCATACCATGCATTGCGATATTCCATTTTTGAATAGTCGCCTGTTTTCCCAAAACAATATCTTTCATATTCACATAAAATAATTTACCTGATCCGATATCGCCGAATAAATATTTTCCTTTCAAAAGCGGTATCGCATTGCCACGGTATTCAAAGCCTCCCGTGATTGCTGTGGACTCATTGTGATTTAGCTGTGCAACGGGGTAGGTTACATGATATATGGAATCATTAGAAGGCAAGGGATATATTTTGCCAACCTCGTTAAAAAACCTTTCTTCAAAAGTCCCTTCCCTGATGGGCCATCCATAAAAATGCCCCGGCAATACAAGGTTTACCGATTCTATATTACTCTGCCCTATATTTACGACAAGCAACTTTCCTGATGTGCTCCAACTGATACGATGTGGATTTCTAAAGCCATAAGCATAAATTTCAGGGACAGCATTTTTAACTGCGTTTCTTACAAAGGGATTGTTAAGAGGGATTCCATATTTTCCATGTAAACTATTATTTCCCAATGGATCTATACGAATGATACTGCCCCATATTCTGTTAGGAATTGGTGACACCAAAGCATGCCCGATTTCAGTGCTTCCCCCATCTCCAATGCCAATGTAAAGCAGTCCATAATCCTCGTCGCCCGGCTTTGCCTGCCGATTGAAAGTGACCTCTTGCATTCCGTGAATACCATTTGGCATGTCAATCCGAAAAAGCTCTCTTCCCTTTCCTGAAAAAGGAAAAGTTACGGGATTGGTCTTCCATTCTGTAAGCACCCATTGCATCACAACAGGGATAGAATCAGGATAACTAAAATCCGCTTTTGCCGAAGCAGCGGGCTCCGTATGCGTTGTATAAATCAGGCCGTTTTTTGAAAAGTCAGGATGAAAGGCAAAGCTTCCAAAGCCGGTAGCGAGGCCGGGTTGGTTGATAAATTTAGATTCCAACTTCGCCATATCCATATAAACTTCAGGCTTACCATTTTGCAATTTATATAGTTTGCCGCGCAGATCAAGAACATATAAAGCACCGTTGTCAGGTTGGTAGCCGAGCTTCGTAATTCTTGTAAGCGGCATTTGATCGGATGAAGCCGGGATTTGAGTTATAGAATCAATATCTGCCACAAGGCCAGAAGTCTTAATCGAATCAGGTATCGGATTTTTTATATTATTGGTATCTTCTTTCACGGCCATCCTTACATGCTTTGGTTTCGTATTAATAAAAGCAAGAAGTGCATCTATTTCTGAAGGCGATAAATAATCAAATGATGGCATTAGAGCTTTGTAGTGTTTAAATAATTTTTGAGCAGTCGTGTCGCCGCTGTCAATTGCCTTTTTAGGATTAGTTATAAAATTTCTAATCCACTCCATCGACTGATCTTTGGTGACTCCACCCAATTCAGGACCAATACCATCCTGCGAAAAATTATGGCAGCTACTACATTTTTCAGCGAAATATTTTTCTCCTTTTGCAATAGCTACAGTGTCAGCATACATAGAATTATCAGTAGAAGATTCTCCGAAATTGCAGGAGCTAAAGAAATACAACTGGAGAAGCGCTGCAGTTGCTATGATAAGAAGATTTTTTTTCATTGTTTTTTGTTTCTTTTTTAATTAGTCAACAGTTACCTGCAATTTCATGAGTTCGATAGTACTGTCGTTGATAAATTGTAGCTTGATAAAATTGCCACGATCTTTAGGTCGTGGATTCGTATTCCAGTTTTGTGTGGCTTTAGCCAAAAAGGTTTCAAAATGTTGGATTAAATATTTAAGTTGTAGATAATGGAACAACAATTTAATTTAAGGCATATTCAAAATTATTTTGGCTAAAGCCAGGCATCATTCTATTTTAATCCACGACCTAAAGGGTCGTGGCAATCGAATAAACAATTTATAATCTTGGAATGGTTAATCCTCCATCTACCATAATTACCTGACCGGTGGAATAAGCGAAATTACCTTTGGCAAGTGATGCCACAACTTTTCCAACATCTTCCGGCTCGCCCCATCTTTGTTGAACGCATAACCCCCCGGCAATTAATTTATCATACTTTTCTTTAACACCTAATGTCATATCTGTATTAATAATGCCCGGACGCACTTCATAAACCGGGATATTATATTCGCCAAGTCTCACGGCAAACAATTGCGTAGCCATACTTACACCAGCCTTTGAAACACAGTATTCACCCCTGTTTACAGAAACAACGGTTGCAGACATGGAAGAAATATTTATGATACAACCTTTGAAATCTTTATCAATACTTTGTTGCTGAATCATAAAGTTTGCCGCCTGTTGTGTAAGAAAATAAGGCCCTTTTAAATTAATGTCCATCACGTCGTCAAAACTTTCTTCGGTTGCACTAAGAATATCTTTACGTTCCCTGGGCGCAATGCCTGCATTGTTTACCAGCACATGCAGTTTTCCATAATGGTCTTTTATCTCCTCTATTATTTTATTTCTTTCGACTGAAGAAGCAACGTTTCCCTGGCAATAAATAACATCAGCACCATAATTTTTTAATTCTTTTATTGGCCCCTCAACAAGACTTGCAGAACGGGTTCCGTTGATGGCGAGGTCAAAATTATTTTGTGCAAGTTCTTTTGCAATTCCAAAACCAATACCGCGGCTACCTCCTGTTATTAAAGCGACTCTTCTCATTTTTGTATAAAGTTTAGAGGCCTGGAATATTTACCCAACACTTTTTTTTCCAGCTTTCAATTCCTTTTTCAGCAAGCTGAACTCCCTTCACACCCTCACGCATATCCCAGGGAAATGGATCTCTTTTCACGACATGTTTCAAAAATAATTCCCACTGAACTTTAAAAGCATTTTCATAAATCTCCTGTTCTGGCACTTTAGCCCAACCTTCGAAGAAATTAATGGGTTGAGGAATATCCGGATTCCAAACCGGCTTGGGAGTATTTCCATAATGTTGAATATAACATTCCCGCAAACCTGCTACAGCAGACCCTTTCGTGCCATCAACCTGGAGGGTCAGCAAATCATCGCGCCTTACTCTTACGGTCCATGAAGAATTAAATTGAGCAATTACACCACCTTCTAATTCAAAGGTCGCATACGCTGAATCATCGGCTGTGCATTTATAAGGTTTACCCTGTTCATCGATCCTTTGCGGAATATGTGTTGCGCCCAAACATGAAACAGCTTTCACTTTTCCAAAAACATTATCCAGCAGGTAGCGCCAGTGGCAAAGCATGTCCACAATAATTCCGCCATCATCTTCACTGCGGTAATTCCATGACGGCCTTTGAGCAGGAATCGAATCACCTTCAAAAACCCAATAGCCAAATTCTCCCCGCACAGAAAGTATGTCACCAAAAAATCCTTGCTGAATAAGACGCTTAATCTTTAAAATTCCGGGGAGCCAAAGTTTATCCTGCACCACTCCATTTTTTACATTATACTCTTTGCATAGCCGGTACAATTCTATAGCATCCTTTGTATCAGTTGCAATTGGTTTTTCACAATAGATGTGCTTACCTGCTTTTATTGCTTTAGTTACTCCTTCTACCCTCTTCCCCGTTATCTGTGCATCAAAATAAATACTGTTGTAAGGATCAGCAAGAGCCTTATCCAAATCTGTGGTCATTTTTGTAACTCCGGAAAGCTGGCAAAGTTTTCTCAATTTATTTTCATCACGGCCAACAAGTATGGGATCAGGCATAATCGTTTCACCCGGGCTTATTTTTACCCCTCCCTGTTTTATGATTTCAGCAATTGAACGCAACAAGTGCTGGTTGGTTCCCATGCGCCCTGTTACTCCATTCATGATGATGCCAATTTTATGCTCTGTCATTTATTACTTCTTTAAAATATTTATGAATGTTCTTTATATGCGACGATAATTTTTTTAAGAAATTCCGCCTGGTCTTCTTTCCAATAACTTGTTGAAAAAATTTCAACTTCATTAAAGCCTTTGAATCCTGCAGCCTCCACCCACGATCTTATTTTTTTTATGGGAATACAACCTTCACCCATCAGCCCGCGATCGAGTAGAAAATCTGTTGTTGGTGTTTTCCAGTCACAGATATGAAACGCAAAAAGGTTTTCATTTTTTCCGCAACGCATTATTTCTTTTTCTAAAAGCGAATCCCACCAAAGATGGTAAACATCTACCGCAACACCAACCCATGGCGAGTTCAATTCTTCAGCCATGTCATTTGCCTGGGCCAATGTGTTAATTGCGGACCGGGTATCGGCATACATGGGATGCAATGGTTCTATAGCTAACTTCACTCCTGCTGCCGCGGCATTCGGAATTATTTCTGCAATGCCATCCCTAATCTGCTTTCTTGAATCCTCTAAACTCTGGGACGGATCGGCACCACACACAAGCACGAGCATTTGAGTTCCAAGTGTTGCAGCTTCCTCTATTGCTCTTCGGTTATCATCAATGGCTAGTTTTCTTTTATTAAAATCCTTCGATGGAAAAAATCCGCCACGGCAAGTTGACACTATCGTTAAGTCATGATCACGAAGCATTGCGCCTGTTTGCTTTATATCTCTTCCTTCAAGTGTATTACGCCAAACAGTAATTCCTTTTACTCCTGCTGCTGAAAAATTCCTTGCAATTTCTTCGATATCCCATGGTTTAGTGGTAATGGTATGAATACACAATTTAGAAGTATCTGTATGGGCATTGAAACTCATTGTATATTGAAAAAGGTATAGTATGTTTCGTTACTGATGATCCTTTGCAGGTAAAGAGCGACTTCACGCGCATGATAATCTCCCCACATACCCGATTCACCATTTGGAATTTTACTTCCCTTTGATATATAATCCCAACCATTCGGATGGTGATAAACAGAATGCAATATCAAACCCTGGTGACTTGGATCAGTGCTGAGATACGGATCATCAAAAAGGGTATTCAACACCGTTAGTCCTGCCTGCCAGTAATGATCTCCGGCTTTACTATCTCCATGTTGTTGAAGATACCTTCCTAATCTTAGTAATCCTTGCGCTGCAATAGCTGCAGCCGAACTGTCAACCGGTTCATAATCATTATATGGATCAGCAGGCTTGTTTAAATAATCGCCCATGCGTTCCAGCCCAGGTGCGCCGGTATCCCAATAAGGAACTCCATCGGCAGGAGAACCATTAATATAAAAATCACAGGTAGCTTTCGCTGCTTTGAGCATAAACGATAAAATATTTTCCTTTCCTGAAAATGATTTAAGTTCGGCATCGTTAACCGTATCAAACCATTCAATCTCCTCGGCAAATCCACAAATGGCCCATGCAAGGCCCCGTGTCCAGGTGCTGAAGCCTGAGTAGCCCTGTTGAGAATTGGGACAACGAAACTTTCCGTCTTTAACATTGAAAATACTTTCGTGTGCTGTCCTTCCCCAGACATCATAAATATCACGGCCTTCACCATAAAATATT
The DNA here is from genome assembly GCA_036007765.1 of Chitinophagaceae bacterium. Classification (GTDB taxonomy): domain Bacteria; phylum Bacteroidota; class Bacteroidia; order Chitinophagales; family Chitinophagaceae; genus Ginsengibacter. The sequence continues at coordinate 12,993 of DASYOM010000042.1, forward strand.
GAATAGTTGGCTGTTGCTTTCATGTGATCAACGGCACGCTCTAATAAACTGATCTGCCGGTCTCCTTCAGACTTGAGAATGTGGCCTAAGGAATGGCCAAGAATAAGAGAACGGCACGAACGAATAGTATCCACAAAAAGTGAGTGTGCCCCATTGAATGAATGGATGAAACCTCCTTCTTTAATAGTTGTCCACCGGTTGGCCTGCATAGCCCCGGATATTTTTAATGCTAAAGAATAAAAATTTCTTTCCCATTCATTAAAATCGATTTTCCCTTCTTTCATTAAACGCAGAAGGTTGCCATAGGTGCTTACATTATTAAAACCATGATCATGCACACCAGTATGACTGATATGCGGCGCCATTACTTCCACGGTTTTCTTACGGCCTGCTTCCAGCGGCGATCTTTCTCCGGTTGCATCATATTGTAATATCATTGAACCATATAAAAATCCCTGTGTCCATTCTGTCCAACCTCTTGTGGTATACTTACCTTCAACAGTAAAAACAGGTGAACCTTTTGTAGCATCAGAATTTTTTTCAAGCAGATTAATCTTTTCTTCAGAGATCTGCCAAAATCTTTTGAGCTTTGAATCGAGGTCTGATGGTTTCAATGTTAAATCTATAATCATCCTGCAATTTCTAACTGATTAATGTTTTCAATTTATATACTTATTTTTTAAAACAAGACTTTTTTGAATAATGGCGGGAGGGAATTAAAAAATTAATTGATAACAAGCTGTGTAAAGCAGACATTCCCAAAAGGGCGGTAAGATGTCAACTTTTGCATTTATAACCGCTATCAAAACGACTCAATGGAGCAGTTAGAAGGATAAATTGCATCTGCAAAAATCAGATGGCAAGGTTGGCATTACCTTAATTGTATGGGTTTATCTAACGATTTTGACCTCGATATAAATACTCCAGAGCAAATGAAACAATCCTCTTTAAAACTGATATTCGAAGATGGGAAGTATACTTTGAATACCACGAATAAATTTAGCGCTTAAAGTCATATTCAGAATTGTACCACGTATGGGGGATGTATGCTAACAACACAAATACATAGTTTGTGTAACCACGGTTGAGTAAATAATCAAAAAAGTTAGACAAAAGACAATAGTTTAATTATGAATTATTATAATATATAAATATTTTATAATCAGCTAAATATTTATCGTATAAAATTCTTTGTATATAAGTATTTTATATAATTTTAAATCCATCCGTTTTACCTGTCAATCATGATCATTTACTCCTCTGTTATTGATATTAAGAAAATAAGTTGCTATGAGTAAAATATTAATTGTAGATGACTCTCCTGATCTGTTAGAAATGATGGAATATATTCTTAATTACAGGGGGCATAAGGTTAAATCATTACTCAATGCCTAAATATAAAAAACGAGGTCAGCAGCTTTCAACCCGATCTTATAATACTCGACATATTTTTAGCCGCTGAAGATGGAAGAAATGTTTGTAAAGAACTAAAAGAAGATAAAGAGACCTTGCACATACTTATATTAGTATTCTCAGCCTCTCCTGAAAGCCTGAAAGACTATGAAAGCTATTGTGCAGATGGCGTTATTGAAAAGCCCTTTAATTTAAACCAGTTAATTGAAAAATTAACATCAGTATTACACCTTCCAAAAGGAGAAACTATTTTTAATTAAGAAATTATGAATCTTTAAGTGTTTATTAGCTTCCAATGCAAAGCCTAAACTGAATCATTGACAGAATTTATTTGTCAATTCACATAAGAGCTTACAACTCTAACCAGATCTTTAATATTAAATGGTTTTTGAATAAACCCATCTGCAGCACATTCCTTATATGCAGTGTTGCGATCTTCGTGCGCTGAAAAAAATATTATTGGAATTGAATGTCGTTTCTTAAGCTCTTTACACACTTCAGTACCGGATTTTGCAGGTAATCCAATATCTAACAAAATTAAATGTGGAAGATGGTATGATACGACTTCTGCGACGGCAACACCGGAATTATGACTACAAACTTCAAATCCATGTCGTTTGAAAATTGTTGTGACAAGGGCCACCAAATCGGCATCATCATCAACTATCAGAATCTTGGGTGCAGAATTTTCAGGCTGAGTTCTTGGCATCTTGATAAGTTAACATTTTGAGTAGTGGTTTTGTCCCACCAGCCACTTTTGAGCGATCCTGGCTGCGGATTCTATAATAGGTTATTTATTTACACAATAAAAAGTGTGCCGGATTGAAATATACATGATATAAAAAAGGAATTACCGCATTTCAACCGATCTTATAATACTCGACATATTTTTAGCCGATGGAAGAAATATTTGTAAAGAACTAAATGAAGATAAATATACATGGATATACCTATATTAGTATTCTCTGCTTTTCCTGAAAGCCTGAAGATCATGATAGTTATTGTACAGCTGGCGTTGTTGAAGAGGCCATTTGAGTTGAAACAATTAATTGAAAAAATAACTTCAGTACTAATTCTCGCAAAAGGAGAACCTATTTTAGATTAAAAGTGCTGTATGGGTTTAGAGATTATATCCAAAGAAAATTACCTATTAGTTTCACTTATCGAATTCTTGCTTTCTATTGCACATCCTCCCAAATGGTTTCAGCCTGTTTACTTTGATTTCATGTGTCCCCTCAGACGTCCCCTGAAAAAATAAAAATCCCTGAAAGTGAGTACTATAAGGGATTTTCAGCAATATTTCGTACCACGTACGGGATTCGAACCCGTGATTCCTCCGTGAAAGGGAGGCGTCTTAACCCCTTGACCAACGCGGCATTTTTTTATAAGGGACGGCAAAGATAACCTTAGGGGCTTTTGCTTCCAAATATTTTCTCGCCTCTGAATAGTCGTTGACGAAACAAAATATATTCAGCATGGAACTCCCAAATAGAATTCGTAAAACATTTTTAAAATAAAATAAATTGGTAATTAAACAAATAACGCAATACATCAATACCGCTTAGAACTTAGGACACGGTATGCCTTTATATCCTGCAGGGCGCTTAATATAAATTAAGGAAATCTCCATACCGCCACGACTTTGTGAACCAGCTTTCAGGGCTGAAATATTCACATCGTATGAAGCACCAATCCGCATGCCTGCAAACTCTAAACCGAGATACGGAATGATGGCATCACCAACACGATACCAGGAGCCTATGTAAAAGTTCGAAGGATTGGTACTTTCCGGATCTATAGCTGCAGCGATTGCACCACCAAAAGTTACTTCAGAAGATTTATTTTGAACCTGGTAAATGCCACTTGTATGGAGTGTAAGTTGTTCAGAAACGGGGAAGTATCCGCCTCCGCTTATTGTAGTGCGGGCTGCTATATTCCAGTTACCTCCTTTGAAGCTTTCTTTAGGGCGATTGATGTGATACATGGAAGCGCCTATATAAAAATTATTTTGATCATTTGTGGAACCTGTGTATATAAGCCCTGCATTTACATCTAAATAATTTATGTTTAGATTCTCACTATTGTATGTTTCCCGGGTAACACCTGTAAATCCAAACGGTGTTAGCATGTCTTCGTAATAAAGCTTAGTGTTATCAAGGCGTTTTTGTCCATACGTTCCCTGAAACCCAATTCCTATTTGCTGGAAACCATCTTCATCAAGCGCTTTATGATAAGAAGTAGATAAGCCTACATATGTGTTTTTTAATACCCCTCCACCGGCCTGATCTTTAAGCGCCAATATTCCTATACCCCATGTATCATAATCAGGAAGCCTGTTTTTTAAAATTGCAAAATCAACACTCAATGTCGAAGTAGTGTACACATTATTGAATGCTGGCCATTGATTTCGGTAATTACCTGCAACGCGTAATGTTCCATCAAATTTACCCGTTAAAGCGGGGTTCAAAGTAAGTGGTGATGCGAAAAACTGGGAAAAATGCGGATCCTGTGCGTTTACAAAGAAGCTGAAATAGAAAAGGGCAAGAAAGGTACAGGTATATTTTTTCATCTTAAGCGAAAGTTCAGGAATTAAAGATATGTTTTATTTTTATTCAGAAGAAGAAAGGGTCTAAGGAATGAGTGATTTTATTATAAAAAAGCTGCTCTTCAATTAATGAGATCTCATCATACAATATAAATCAAAGACACGATTAAGTGATGTTATAATTGGATTTATCAATTGGCTTTTGTAGTTGATAAACCATAAATTTTTAAAAAAATTACATCTGTACTTTTACACCATAAGCAAGATCTCCGGCATCTCCAAGACCGGGAACTATATAACCTTTCGCTGTTAATTCATCATCAATATCCCCGCACCATATACTAGCTTTTGGTTCGGCGCGAAGCACATATTCAATACCAACAGTACAGGCAAGAGCGCATACAATATGAATTTCAGATGGGTTGCCTTCTTCGCGAATGAACTGCATTGTTTTAACTAAGGAAGATCCTGTTGCAAGCATAGGATCTGAAATGATGACAACACGATTTTCCATTTCAGGGCAACTAATGTAATCAAGGCTAATTTCAAATGTGCCATCGGGCCTGTGTTTTCGATAGGCACTTATAAATGCATTATCAGCTTTATCAAAATAATTGAGCAGACCATTGTGCATGGCAAGGCCAGCACGTAAGATAGTCGCCAATACGGGTTGTTTATCTAACACCTTACACACAGATATGCCTAATGGAGTAGTAACTTCTTTTTCAACCCATAAAAGTTTTTTACTTATTTCATAGGCACTTATTTCACCGATCTTTTGAAGGTTGCTTCGAAATCGTAGGCGGTCTTCCTGTATTTCTATGTCTCTTAATTCACTTAACCAATTGCTCACCAAAGAATGTTTTTCGCTAAGATTAATTACCATTTCTTAAGTTTTAATATTGATTCTAAGGTATGCCTTCAGCACTTAAAGTTATAAATTTGGACAAATCTAAATCCCATACATATCGCATCCAAAATTAAACACGCAAATTAACTCTTATGGTTTACAAAGTGATTGGACTGATGAGTGGCAGCTCTCTTGACGGCCTGGATATAGTGTTCACAGAATTGCAGGAAACAGGAGGAAAATGGAATTATGAAATTATTAATTCAATATGTATGGAGTATGATGAAACCTGGCAAAAAAAACTTAAAGGGGCAATTGATTTGCAGGCTGTCGATTACCTATTATTACATACAGAATATGGAAAATTCATTGGCGAAAAAATTAAGGAATTTATCGGGGAAAATAATTTACAACATAAAGTAAACCTGGTTTCATCACATGGGCATACAACATTTCATTTACCTGAAAAGAAAATGACACATCAACTGGGAGAAGGCGCCGCAATAGCAAGTGAAACCAATCTCCCTGTAATAAGTGATCTCCGTTCGATGGATATTGCCTTTGGCGGCCAGGGCGCGCCGATAGTGCCCATTGGAGAGAAGTTATTATTCACTGATTACAATTATTTTCTAAACATTGGTGGTATTGCTAATCTTTCTATTCATAATGAAAACACGGTGATTGCTTTTGATGTATGCGCCGCCAACAGGGTATTAAATATGTTAGCCGAGGAAAAAGGTTTGCCTTATGATGATGAAGGAAAAATTTCAGCAAAGGGTAATATAAATAATGCTCTGTTAGAAAAAATAAATTCCCTCGAATATTTTAAACTTCCGTATCCTAAATCATTGGCAAATAGTTTTGGAACTGATGTTATTTTTCCAATCATTAAATCATTTGAAATAAATACTGAAGATGCCTTATCAACTTTCACTGAACATATATGCATTCAAATAAAAAATTCTCTTAAGCCCTTTAAACAAAATGAAAGACAAAAATTATTTATAACAGGAGGTGGCGCATTCAATACTTTTTTAATTAAAAGATTAAACCATCATTTGGAAGAAACAAATTTTGAAATTCACATACCAGAAGAAAATGTTGTAAAATATAAAGAAGCCCTAATAATGGCGCTCTTGGGAATATTAAGGTGGCGGGAACAATATACTGTTCTTGCTTCTGTAACAGGGGCATCCCGAAATAGTGTTGGTGGTGCAATTTGGTTGGGTACTGATGCTTGAGTATGAATTGTATTTTAACGAATTTGTTTTTTTATTTTAATTAATTTTCTTTTCTAAAATCATTTACATGAAAAAGTCTTTTTTTCTTTTCACAATTTTTCTTTTTGTTTTATTTTCTTGCAATACTGATAGAGAAAAAAAAGTTAATGCCGAAAATGAAAGTTACCAGGAAACAAAAAAGTCACTTTTAATGAGGGAACAAAAAAATCCCGTAAACTTTTTAATCGTGCATGGAAATGATAGAAGAAACCTGCTTGGTCAAACAGTTGTGAAATGTGTTATAAAAAATAATGCTACCGTAGCGACCTATAAAGATGTAGACTTAAAATTATCTTTTTATAGTAAAACAAATGCATTGCTTGAAACAGATAAAGAAACTGTGTTCGAAGTAGTACCACCCGGCCAATCAAAAAATTTTAAAACAAAATATTTTGCGCCTAAAGGAACTGATAGTGTGGCCTTGGAGGTGTTGGGGGCAAAGGTTGTTACAGAATAAATGCGGGTATATAAACGCAAATATATAGATACAGTAAAATTTTACTGAACCCGCTTCTTAAATGGTTATCGGGGTTATAAAGAAAAAGGAGCAAGATTTCTCTTACTCCTTTAATTTATTCATTAGCTAATTATCAAGTCAGCACCTTAACATGCTATTCTTCCTCATCGTAAGCCATTGCTTCCTTAGCAGTCATCAGCAGTTCATATTCTTCTTTACTTCCCACAATCATATTTTCAAACTCTCTTAGTCCTGTTCCTGCCGGTATAGGATGACCGGTGATTACATTTTCCTTGAGGCCAAGCATCGTATCTGTTTTGCCTTGTATGGCAGCAGATGATAATACTTTAGTTGTTTCCTGGAATGATGCAGCAGATATCCAGCTTTGCGTACCAAGAGATGCTTTTGTAATACCAAGCAATAACGGTGAAGAGGTTGCAGGCCTTGCGTCACGAAACTCAACTGTCTTTTTATC
>DASYOM010000043.1:0-25648 GCA_036007765.1 Chitinophagaceae bacterium
GTGCAGGAGAGGATCCATACCTTGGTAGCCAGGTGGCTGCTGCTATGGTGAGAGGTTACCAGGGCACAGATCTTTCAGCAAATAATACACTCATGGCATGTGTAAAGCACTATGCATTGTACGGTGCCGCAGAAGCCGGACGTGATTATAACACTACGGATATGAGCCGGATAAAAATGTATGAATATTATCTGCCGCCATACAAAGCAGCGGTAGATGCAGGAGTAGGAAGTGTTATGAGTTCCTTTAATGAGGTGGATGGCGTTCCTGCATCTGCAAATAGATTTTTAATGACCGAAGTATTGCGCAAACAATGGGGATTTAAAGGTTTTGTGGTAACCGATTATACGGCCATAAATGAAATGTCGCACCACGGGCTTGGCGACCTGCAAACTGTTTCAGCCCTTGCTTTGAATGCGGGGATTGATATGGATATGGTAGGAGAAGGTTTTTTAACAACGCTGAAAAAATCATTAAAAGAAGGCAGGATAACGCTGTCCGAAATTGAAATTTCGTGCAGGAGAATATTAGAAGCAAAATACAAACTGGGATTATTTGATGATCCTTACCGTTATTGTGATGCATCGCGCGCAGCAAAAGAAATTTTAAGCGCAGATAAAAGACAGGCTGCGCGTGAGTTTGCCGAACATTCATTTGTATTGCTGAAAAATAACAATCAAACATTGCCTTTAAAAAAATCAGGTACCATTGCCTTGATCGGCCCGCTGGCAAATAATAAAAATAATATGCTTGGCACCTGGGCAGTATCGGGCGACCCACAACTTTCTGTTCCTGTTTTGGAAGGGATAAAAAATGTTGTTGGCAATAATGTGAATGTGTTGTATGCAAAAGGCGCCAACATTTCTGACGATACTACGATGGCAAAAAAAGCTAATGTGTTTGGAGAAAGAATTGATATTGATAAACGCTCACCTGCAGAACTGATCAGTGAAGCAGTTGCAACAGCAAACAAAGCGGATGTAGTGGTGGCAGTTATTGGTGAAGCATCAGAAATGACCGGGGAGTCTTCAAGCCGCTCTGATATTGGTTTACCGGGAACCCAGGAAGAATTATTAAAGGCGCTTTTGAAAACAGGTAAACCGTTGGTGCTGGTTATTATGAGTGGCAGGCCTCTAACACTTTCATGGGAAAATGAAAATGCAACATCGATATTACAAGTTTGGTTTGCCGGGCATGAAGCTGGTAATGCCATCGCTGATGTACTGTTTGGTAATTACAACCCATCTGGTAAAACAACCATCTCTTTTCCAAGAAATGTTGGGCAGATACCCATTTATTACAATCATAAAAATACAGGCCGCCCATTGGATGCAGAAGCCTGGCAAAAATTTCGTTCAGATTACCTGGATGTTTCCAACAGCCCGTTATTTTCATTTGGATATGGTTTAAGCTATACCACTTTTTCTTACGGGGATGTTAGCGTTAGCCAAAATAATGTAAAAGGAAATCAATCTATCACCGCCTCTGCAAGGGTTACCAATACAGGGAAATATGCAGGTGAGGAAGTTGTACAGCTGTACATAAGTGATCCCGTTGCAAGCATAGCCAGGTCAGTAAAGGATCTTAAAGGATTTAAAAAAATAATGCTGCAGCCCGGCGAATCCCGGAACGTATCTTTTACAATAACTCCCAATGATTTGAAATTTTACAATACGGAATTGAAATACGACTGGGAGCCCGGTGAATTTATTATACAGATCGGCACCAATTCAAATGATGTAAGATCTGCAAAGATAAACTGGACGAAGTGATTTTATTGCTGGTTCATCATCCATTGGTAAAACTCGGAGAAATGTTTACGCCATGCTGTTTCATTGTGCTGAGCCGGCGGATCAACAACTTCAACAATAGCTGATTTGGAATTGCTTTTAATATCCTTTTCTATGCGTTGCATATCAGGAACCATTTTATCACTTTCATTGCCGCCGGCATAAAAGAATAATTTGGAATTAACTTTTCCCGAAAAACCATTTACATCTTTTTCTATTCCCGAAGCCGTCCAAAAGGCCGGTGAAAATATTCCGGCGCCACCATACACTTCCGGATATTTTAATACAGCATATAAAGAAATCAGTCCACCCATTGAACTGCCTGCAATGAATGTATTCGATTTGTTTCTTAAAGTCCGGTAATGGGCATCAATATATGGCTTTAATGTTTTGGCTAAAAAATCAACATACGCATTGCCATCACCTTTGCCAAATTGGGCAAAAAAATATGGATTGTATTCATTCATCCTGTGCACAGGATCATTATCTATCCCAACAACAATGCATTCTTTCGCCCCTTTTTTAAAAGCCGAATCCAGGTATTCATCAACTCCCCATTCACCAAAACCAGAGGTGTATTCATCAAATAAATTCTGACCATCATGCATATACAATACCGGGAATTTCATATCACTGGCAGCATAATCATCCGGCAAATAGATCCATATTCTTCTTTTAGAATTTAGCTGGGGCATTTCAAATGCAGTATCCATCACACTTACATGCCATGATGCAGTGTGTCGCCTTACTACTGGTTTCGATTTAAATTCATCTTTCCATGCAGGAACGGTTATATAAATAGTAGTATCTTTTTTCAAATTGAAGGTCCTGTCATCTATATCATCTCCATTTATAGTTGTTTCAACTTTATCCCAACTACCCCTTGTAATTTTATATTTATAATTGCCGGGAGGAAATTTAGCATTGATACGTGACGCGCCTTTATTATTTGTTTTGATAGCATACCTTTTATCAGAAGGCACCCAATTGTTGAAATTGCCGGCTAAAAAAACGCTGTCATTGATGTGTTTTACAGAAGCTTGTTTTACCAGGAAAGTAACATGCACCTGCGCTGAAACCGATAAAGCAATACAGCCAAATAAAAAAATCATAGAGAGCCTGCGAAAAAAAAATTTCATTACATGGGATTTTTAAAAATTAGCAGATAGGTAGTCTTTTACTTTTTGATGTAAGTCTTTGCCAAGCGGAACTAATGGAAGCCTTAATACATTCTCAATGATTTTTAATTCTGCTAAAAAGGCTTTCACCCCGGCGGGGTTATTTTCTGCAAAAAGAAGGTCATTGCCTTCCAGGCATTTATAATGCAAGCGGCGTGCAATATCAAAATTACCAGCGATTGCCTGGCGAATCATTTCAGAAAAATCTTTTGGAAAGCAATTGGCTGCAACACTTATAACACCATCCATGCCACAGGCGATCAAAGGCAATGCCAGATGATCATCACCACTTACAACAAGAAATTCCGGCGGCCTGTCTTTTAATATATGCATGCACTGGATCATATTTCCACTGGCTTCTTTCATGCCGGCGATGTTATCAACCTCTTTAGCCAATTTTAGGGTAGTGCTTGCCGTTATGTTACTGCCTGTACGGCCTGGAACATTATAAAGAATAACCGGTTTTGGTGAGGCTGCCGCCAAGGCTTTGTAATGCAAAAAGATGCCTTCCTGTGAGGGTTTATTATAATATGGACTGGCGCTTAAAACCGCGGTAGCCTTGTGAAGCGGGTAATGTTGCAAATTATCTATCAGCTCATTTGTATTGTTACCACCCATGCCAATTACAACAGGTACTCGGTCTTTTACAATATCATAAGTAAAATGTATTATCGCTTTTTTTTCTTCTTCATTAAGCGTAGGAGTTTCGCCGGTAGTGCCAAGACTTATTAAATATTCAACCCCATTTTCAATATCATAATTAATAAGTTTTTCGAGAGATGAAAAATCGATGTCGCCATTTTTTTTAAATGGCGTTACCAACGCTACACCCGTTCCTGTTAAAATATTTTTAAGTGACATAAAAATTCATTGACAAATTACTGAATTTGATCTGCAGCGTACCTCTCTGCATTTAATTTATACCAGTAATTATTTTTTTAAACTTCTTCCCAAAATCCCATGCGTCCAAATTTTTCTATCCGTTGTTTTATTCTTTCGTCAGGATCAATATTTCTTAATTCTTTAATTACGGGAAGAATATATTGTTTTAAATTATTTGCAGCCTCATCATAATTCCAGTGTGCACCGCCCAAAGGTTCAGGTATTATTCCATCAACCAGTTTAAAGTTGAGCATATCGGATGGTGTTAATTTTAATTGCTCAGCAGCAACTTCTTTTTTATCCCAGCTTCTCCATAAAATGGAACTGCAATTTTCAGGGGAGATTACGGTGTACCAGGTATTTTCCATCATCAATACCCTGTCGCCTACTCCAATGCCCAAAGCGCCGCCACTTGCGCCTTCACCAATAATTACACAGAGTACAGGCACTTTAAGCCGTATCATTTCATAAATGTTTCTTGCAATTGCCTCTCCTTGTCCGCGTTCTTCCGCTTCTGCGCCAGGGAAAGCGCCGGGTGTATCGATCAGTGTAATGATGGGTTTATTAAATTTCTCCGCCAGCTTCATTAAGCGCAATGCCTTTCGGTATCCTTCGGGATTTGCCATTCCAAAATTGCGGAGCTGCCGCATTTTGGTATTGGTACCTTTTTGCTGGCCGATGACCATAATGGTTTCACCTTCCAACTGGGCAAAGCCACCGATCATGGCCTTATCATCTTTTACATTCCTGTCACCATGCAGCTCAATAAAATTGGTGAACATTTTAGTAATGTATTCAAGTGTATATGGCCTGTCGGGATGCCGGCTGAGCTGCACTTTTTGCCAGGGAGTAAGCCGGGCGGTAATTTCTTTTCTTTTAACCAGGATGGTTTCTTCCAGTTGCTTTATGATGGATGTATAATCAACCTTAGTATTTTTAACAGCGAGTTTTTGATTCTCATCGATCTGCTCATACAATTCTCTTATAGGTTGTTCAAAATCCAGGAATTGACGCTGTGGCTGTTGTATCATAATTGAATCGGCATTCTTTGGGATGGTAATATTACAAATTTACGTGCTATAATTTATTCTTTGATTTTTTGAGAAGCGGATACGGGTTAGAAAATAAAATTGATTATCTTGCGCTCCCTTAATAGAAAAGGATCGGTAGTTCAGTTGGTTAGAATGCCGCCCTGTCACGGCGGAGGTCGCGGGTTCGAGTCCCGTCCGGTCCGCTTAGTTACAAACTAAATCGATACAAAAGCCTGTAAAACGTTGATTTTACAGGCTTTTTTGTTTTTACACCACTCCGTTTTATTCATTAATTCGCATAATGCTGGTGAGTAATTCGGTGAGTAGTTGTAAGCCAAAAAAGCCAACTCACCAGAAGTGCTTTAACTCACTTAATTGGCAAAAAATCATACACAGCATCTGATTCCAACATGAAAAATGCCGGATCTTATAATTGCCGGCATGTTTGAAAACAATACGGTCAAAAACGCGTTGGAATAAAAAAGAACAAAGTTGGGCGAAGACATATTTTCCTGTATTCATGCCAAATAAAGGCATCAAAAGCAAAACGAATTGAAATCTTCACTGCCAATAAATTCATTCAAATCACTACAATCAAGAATTCAAAGACTTAGCTAATTTTAAACGGGGCAGAAGTGAATCCGCTAATTGGTTAAGCAGTTTACTGGTTAAGCAGTTTACTGGTTAAGTAGTTTACAAGTTAACAGGTTGACAAGTTTGTCATCGCATAGTTGGTAGATGGAAATTATTAGTGGATAATTGATAGTAGATAGTTATCAGTTGTCAGTTGTCAATAGTCAGTTGTAATTTTAATTTCTAAATTGATAATTGAACATTGATAATTTGATCCCCTTCACAACTTCAGCTGTACAAATGCTTCCATGGCTGCATAGCGGGTAAGGCCAAGCATTCCATATAATTCAGCCGTATGGGCATTCCTCTCTTCAGCACGTTGCCAGAACTCGCGGTTATCGCTGCCCTGGAAGGGGACACTGTCTTTTTGCGACTGGTGAATAAAGATTCCAAAGCGTTTTTTTCTTACCTGGTCTGGGCTCATGGGAATGGCCATTTCTATTTCGCTGATATCCCATTCCTGCCATGCACCTTTATACAGCCAGAACCTACATTCTTTCAGCCATTCATCCCCTTCAGATTTCATCCTGGCAATGGCTTCTAAAATTATATCCAGGCAAACTTTATGTGTTCCATGCGGATCAGCCAGGTCGCCGGCGCAAAAAACCTGGTCAGGCTTCAAATTACGCATAAGCGTTACCGTTATGTCAATATCCTCTTCACTCACAGGGTTCTTTTCAATGGTTCCCGTTTCATAAAAAGGAAGATTCATAAAATGGATATTCTCTTCCTGCAGTCCGGCATATTTACAGGTTGCTTTTGCTTCACACCTTCTTATTAGTCCTTTTATATTCCTGATCTGTTCCGTATCCTTTTCCGTGGATCTTTTTGAGGAAAGAAATGTTGTGGCATCATCAAGAATCTTTTTGCTTTTGGTATCATCGATGCCAAAAATATTTTCAAATCCAACTGCGAAATCTATGAAACGGGTAACGAATTCATCGCTCACAGCAATGTTGCCGCTGGTTTGGTAGCCGACATGCACATCATGACCCTGTTCATGTAATCTCAGGAAAGTACCGCCCATGCTGATGATATCATCATCAGGGTGAGGGGAAAATATCAGCGCTTTTTTTGGGAAAGGTTCACTTCTCACTGGATGATCGTGTGTTTTCGCGCCGGGCTTGCCACCGGGCCAGCCTGTGATCGTGTCGCGAAGCATATAATATACTTCGAGATTTATTTCATATGCATCACCTTTTTCAACAAGCAATTCACTCAGGCCATTGTCGTTGTAGTCACTGTCTGTTAAACTCAAAACAGGTTTGCCAGTTTGTAATGCAAGCCCGGTCACTGCTCGCCTGATCGTATGAGGCGTCCATTCACATTCACCCGTCAACCAAGGTGATTTAAAACGGGTAAGCTCGGATGCTGCCTGCTCATCCAAAACGAAAGAACAGTTGTCGTGATTCTGCAGAAGCGATGCGGGGATCTGTTCTGTGGGCTTGTCTTCAACAGCATTTTTTATAACAGGAGATTTTGTTTGTCCCCATGCCATTAAAATAATTTGTTTTGATCGCAGAATGGTTTGGATCCCCATGGTTATAGCCATGCGGGGTACCTGTGAAAGATTACCAAATTCGTGTGCATTGGCAACACGGGTGGAATTGTCCAAAGTGATGAGCCTGGTTTTGGAATACACCGGTGAGCCCGGTTCGTTAAAGCCAATGTGTCCGTTGTTTCCAATACCTAAAATCTGCAGATCAATGCCACCTGCTTCTATAATTTTTCTTTCATAATCAGCACAGTGTTCTTTTATCTTATCTTTTGGCATAATGCCATCAGGTACATGGTAATTGGAAGGATCGATATCAGTTTGTTCAAATAAATTTTTGCGCATAAAATAATGGTAGCTCTGCAGGGCATTTGCTTCCATGGGATAATATTGATCCAGGTTGAAGGTGATCACATTTTTAAAGCTTAGCCCTTCTTGCTTGTGCATGCGGACAAGCTCTGTATATAAAGTTTTTGGTGTTGAACCGGTAGCGAGACCGATTACACATTTAAGCCCGTTACTATATTTTTCTTTGATGAGATCTGCAATGATATTGGCTACATAGATCGAACCATCCTTTGGCTTAGAAAATATTTTTACAGGAATTTTCTCCAGGGTATCTGTAAGGTCTATTTTTGTCCGCATGAAATTTATTTTGGTAAAAATATTTAATTATTTTTTTATCCCCTCCTGGTAACAAAAGGGATGGAAATTCTATTTGCCAGTATGGTTAATTGATTTAATGGTTTCACTACTATCCCGTTAAACTACAAGATTTTCAATTGGTTATGAAAAAGTTCTTTGATGAACGTATATTAATGAATTTTGTATCTTGATTGTAATCTTTCTGAAGTAGATGATTTAACTGAGTTTTATCCAAAAGTGAGGCACCTAAAATTTGAAAGATTTCATATGTTGAATACTTGCTTTTTAGTTTTTCTCTAACGTTAGCTATCAAAAGGTATGTTATCATTGCGATGTACAATTGTGTCTTTACAGCATTTTCGTTCTCCCCCAAAATTCGGCAATACCCAAATGTTGTTTCATCCACTTAAAGAATAGCTCAATCTTCCATCTATGTTTGTAGAGGTCTGCGATTTCATCAGCTCTGAGTTGCATATTGTTTGTAAAAAAAATGAGGATACGTTTTAAGCGTGAATTGATATGTAATTCCAAGTGGGTACTTTTAATTCTTTATCATAGTGTTTGGGTGAAATGTAGGCGTGCGGTTCACTAAAAATTATTAAAACTTGGTTGCCTGTAATTTCTGTCCACTGCTTATTTGCTTTTGCAAAATGAGAAGGCAAGATAATTCTTTCATCACCTTCAGTTACAATAAATGGCCTTGCCAGTCTGTAATCCAGCCTGTCAGAATATATGAATTTGTTTGCAGTCACAAAAATACTTTCAGCAATAAAGTTAATCAGCAATATAGTTCAAGGGAATATATTCATCCAACATCAACTTTCTTTAGATCAATACCATTGGTCGTCGACAGTTTACATCCGGCTATACAAGTCAGGCAATATGTTAATGCAAACAAGTATTTAGTAGAAAATAAAAAAAGAACAAGATAAAATATAACATTTTTAGATAGTGATGAAAATACACACCGTCTTTCAATCGTACCAAACATTTAATACTTTCAAATACATTAACATGAAAAAAATTCTTTACGCTACAGTTTTTTTACTTGCAGTTGCCTTTACTGCAAATGCACAATCAAAAATTGCAAATATGAAATGGAAAAACAATTTCATAATGCAAATGAAACAAAACCCAAGTTTAAGAAATCAGGGCCAAAAGTTTGGAATAAAGATTAATCCTTTCTGGGAAGATGTTAATGCACCTCATGTTGTAAACAACAGCCATGTAAGAGAAGTTAAAATACCATCCTTTAACACAATATGGGCAAGTGTAGATTATGATACGGCAGCTTATATTGCCAATTCATTTTTACGTAGCGCAGATGGCGGCAAAAGGTGGCGGCTTGATTCAGTAGATGCCCCCAACGGGTATGGATTAAGTTGTTTGGTACACTGAAATTTATTAAAGAATGATCCTGCACGAACAATGTCAATATTTAACTCAAAATAAATTGGTTATGAAAGGATGCATGTGGTTTTTTTCTGCTTTGAATCTTCCATCAACATTGCATTTCGAACCACAAGGAAGATTAAATATTTCGAATTGGAGAATTGGTGCACCAGGTGCCATTCTACATTTCGCTTTTGAAAAACATATTAAGGGACAAGAATTTATGAACTAATTTAAGTTCCCCTCCGGTCCGCATTGATTTCTTAAGCCTTGTAAATGTATATTTTACGAGGCTTTTTTTATTAGAGTTAGATTGGCACAGGTAAGCAAATTATTCAGAAAAGATTTTTTATAGAGATTAAAACGAATTGATAAATTTTGTAGCTGCATACCAATTCCACTTCGCCATTAATGTATTTTTAATGCTTCCCTTTTTTAAAGCGATAACTCTCACTAAACAACCTGCTTTCTGTACATAATTAGCTGCTATTAGTTGACACAACTATTTATTTCAATGAAATAAATAAATTGATTGCTGGTAAAAGGCTTTCTTTAAACAAATCCGTGTTTCATGAAAAAATATTTTTTTAGTGTTCCTCATTCAGTTTACTATTACTTATTTACTGCACCCAGCAACAAAAAAATATCCCTACCGGATCGTCCGCAAGGTAAGATGCTGAAATGCCTGTATTTAGCCGCAGTTGCTTTTGAATTATTTCTCCATTCCAAATTTGCCAGGCCCTTCAAACAACAAACAAATAGATAGCGAAATAAACTCAAGGATTACAGCAATTTTTGGCGGTCAAAAGTTGCCTATTTAAAATAGTTGTCAGTAAGTGCAGAAGAAAAAGAGGATTCAAGATGCGGCTCACCTTCTTCAAATTGTTATTGATTGGGCATTTAATGAACTTTTAAAGCTCATTAAAAATGTTTATAATTATTGATAAATTGTTTTTTCTGTTGGATACAAAATCAAAGTGCTTTTAATTGTAATAGCATCCTGGAGATCTGATTTTAACGCTTCAGGCATCATAGAATCAATTTTTTTTGTTGCCTCAGAATATTCCAATTCGTTTTTAAAATGGGTAATCATTACTAGTAAATTCTTATCCTGAAAAACTGGTAGCTGAGGGAAATCGTTCGGCATAGCTTCACTTACCCATAAGGTATAAGCGTTTAATTCATTAGCTTTTAAGAGGGGCAAGAAACTTTTAGCAAAAAGCTTTTTTAATAGTTCCAGTTTTGTATTCGCGGTAAAAAAATCTATTACTGTAATTCCGCTTTTAGGAATGAGCAAAGCACTATTTATTGAGTGGACTGAAACTAAAGAATCATTTTGCAATATGATGGGGCTCAGGAGATGCACGTTATCATTGTTTACCAGTAAACTATTTGGTATTTTCTTATGTTGCTGCCAAGAAGGTCCTAAATAAAATGATGGAAGGAAGGAACTCCTCTCTTTCATGTTTTCAAAGCCCCGGATCCAACAAAAATTATCTTCATATCCTTTTACCCTGTATTGCCCAATTGGATATCCCTTTAATGTCCGCTGTGACTGTATAAGATTTTCTTCAAAGTAATTAATAAAACTATCCCGCATACCTTGCTTTAATACATAGTTGCGCAGTTCAATAACACCTATACTTACTGGAACATCTATATTATGATTTTTATACACAACATTTTTTTGTGCAGGTAAAATTGTTTTAGAGTTAAACATAATAATTAAAAGAGAAAAAACTTTGAGTAATGAGTATTTTTTATAAAGCATTATATCTTTTAATATCCAAAATAAAATAATTGCTATCTTTAAAACAAGTACTTACCTATTGGTACCCTACATACCTGTAGGTGACTATTGTTGAAAATCAACTAGTTAAAATTGTATTTTTGTGAAAAATAAATTAATTCGTACAGCATACTGCCCTGTTGATTTTGCATTTCAAAGAATTGGAGGTAAGTACAAAGGAAGAATACTTTGGTTTTTAAAAGATGGCGTTTTACGCTATGGCGAATTAAAACGAATAGTTGAAGGTATATCTCCTAAGATGTTAACGCAAGCATTAAAAGAATTGGAAGAAGATAAGTTGATAATGCGTAAAGTTTATTTTGAGGTGCCACCAAAAGTAGAGTATTCACTCACAGATACCGGAATGGATTTAATTCCTTCCATTGATTTATTAAGGATATGGGGAACTAAGGGAATGTCCGATGCCTCTATTTAGCCATATTTGGAAAATTATTTAGCAAATCGATTCTTAAATTTTAACCGGATACAGGGTGTAATATCTGCGTATGAAATGAAAAAGTAAATCTAAGAATGTCTGGAATGTTTGATATACTCATCTCAAACACAGCAGATATTCATATGTATGTAACAAACTGTTGTTTGGATATTATTTTAAAAATCTCTTCTTTTTTTTATGAATTTTACATTACATGAAAAGAGTTTCGTTACATATTATTTTCTGGTTAGTGTATTTATTTCAGGATGTTTTATTAATATATTTTTTAAATACTACCCGTTTTAATTTATCTCCACGAGTTGACTTAGTATTAGCCATTGAAAACTGTTTTGTAATTCTACTTCCTAAGTTGTTTTTTACCTATTTTATGCTATACATCACTTTAGATAAAATCGGAAAAGCGGGCATTCAGAAAAAAGACATTCTTTTTTCAATATTTGCTTTAGCAGCTGCTTTGTTTTTGTATAGAGGGTTGGTAATTTATTTTGTAGATCCAGTAATAAATGGCATGACTAATATATTGCCATTCTTTTATCCATTGGGATTTTTGGTAGCTTTAATGGATATAGGTTTTGCATCCGGTGCAGCTATAGTTATAAAGCAGGTTAGATTGCAATTAACCGGAAAAGAAAAAGAAAAAAACCTGATAAAAGAAAAACTGGAAGCAGAACTCAAATTTTTGCGCAATCAAACCCACCCTCATTTTTTATTTAACACATTAAATAATATTTATGCATTAGCAAGAAAAAAATCTGATGAAACACCTGAAGTAGTTATGAAGCTATCGAAATTATTACGTTTTATGTTGTACGAAACATCAAAGCCTTTCATCAAGATAGGAGATGAAATTAAAATGCTGGACGATTATATTGAGTTGGAAAGAATACGTTACGATGGAAGATTAACAATAAATTTTCTCAGAGAAATAGATAATGAAAGTGAACAAATTTCTCCCCTACTTTTATTACCTTTTGTAGAGAATGCCTTTAAACATGGTGCCAGCGAAAGCCGCTTTGAATCTTATATTCATATCGATATGAAATTGGAGAATAGTCTTCTTCATTTTAATATTGAAAACACAAAAGAGAACAATCCAAAGAGTGATGTAAATGAAAATATTGGCTTGAAGAATGTAAAAAGGCAATTGGAATTAATGTATAAAGATTATAATATGCTTGTAAAAAGCGAGCTTTCTTTATTTAAAGTCTGTCTAACAATAAATCTTAAAACCAATGCAGAAGTTTAGTTGTCTCATAGTGGAAGATGAGCCGCTTGCTGCGGAAGTGCTGGAAGATTACATTAATCAGGTTCCTTTTTTGCAATTGATTGCAAAATGCAACGATGCGATCTATGCGCTTGAAATGTTACAAAAAGAAAAAATTGATTTGATTTTTGTAGATATTCATTTGCCCAAGATAAAAGGGGTTGATTTTATAAAAACATTAAGCAATTCACCCAAAATTATTATTACGTCCGCATACCAGGAATATGCATTGCAAGGTTATGAATTAAATGTAGTTGATTATTTACTAAAACCAATTGAATTCAGTCGGTTCCTTATGGCTGTAAATAAACTTCATTTTAGTGAAATTGACCAGGTTAGCAACGCAACTTCAATTGCATCAGAAAGAGCTTACTTGTTCTTTAATGTTAGCAAAAAGAAAGTAAAAATGTTTCTTGATGAGATACTTTACATTGAAAGTCTAAAGGAATATATTAAAGTCATTTCAAAAGATAAAAGTATTCTTACAAAATTTCAATTGGGTGAGATTGAAGATGTACTCAATAAAAATAATTTTTTAAGAATTCACCGCTCCTTTATTGTTGCAAAAAACAAAATAGATGCATTTTCGGCAACTGATGTTGAAATAAATGGGCATCAAATTCCGATTGGAAGAAGCTACAAAGAAATAGTAATTGCTTCTTTAGAAAGCAAGAAGCAATATGACTTATAATAATTTCACCTCTATTTTCGCCGCAAACTGCTTTACATATATCTAAAAACGCTGTTCATAGAAATTAGTGGCATTTCTTTTATTTGAGGGTTACATTCGATTTATTTATAAGATTTATGAAAAAAGGCGTTCGAACATTTAACTTAACATACATTGTAATTTTTATCCTTCAGCCAATTTATTCACATGGGTTAATAAAACCTGATTCATTAGCAACAAACAGCCAACGTATTCCTATGGAAAGGAAGGGGTAATATGATTTTAATTTTGAAATAGGGAATTTGAAAACAACACTAAAACGCCGTAAAGCTCCTTTATCCGGGTCATCGCAGTGGATTGAATACACGGGTCTTACAGTTGTCAAAAAAAAATTGGAATGGTCTTGCCAATCTTGTGGAACTGGATGCTTACGGTCCTTCCGAATAATAATTTAAATGCACATGTTTTATAAAAATTCAGTCATCTCAACCATCATCAAACCAATAGCAATCTTAATTGTTATTTTTTCCTCCCTAGTTTCGTATTGTCAAAAAACCAATAAGGAAATCGTAACAGAGAAGCCTTTCGTTCTTGGATTGATTGATGAAATACAATCTGTAGAATTAGCTGAAAAAAGGATTTTAAATATTTACCTCCCCGAAGGTTATAATAAAAACGATACAATAAAATATCCTGTAGTTTATCTATTAGATGGTTCTGCGGATGAAGATTTTATCCATGTTGTTGGGTTATATCAATTCTATACTTTTCCCTGGATAAATAGAGTTCCAAAATCAATAGTGGTAGGCATAGCTTCGGTTGACAGGAGAAGAGATTTTACTTACCCAACAACTATAGAAGCGGATAAAAAACGCTATCCAACTACGGGACATTCTGAAAATTTCATAAATTTCATTCAAAAGGAACTACAGCCTTACATAGAAAAAAAGTATAAAACAATTTCATCAAGAACCATTATTGGTCAATCATTAGGCGGGCTGTTGGCAACTGAAATTTTATTAAAAAAACCTGAATTATTTAATCAATATATAATAATCAGCCCGAGTATTTGGTGGGATAATGGTTCCATTTTTAAGCTGCCTTCTTCAGTTCTGTCTGAAAGTTTTAAATCGAGAACTGACATTTATATAGGCGTTGGAAAAGAAGGATTTGTGCCAGGTTTAAATCCAAGAGTTATGGAAGTTGATGCAAATTTATTAGCAGAAAAAATTAAATCAACTAAAAGTAAAAGTGTAACCGTGTATTTTGACTACCTGCCCGATGAAGATCATGCAACCATTTCGCATCAGGCAATTTCAAATGCTTTGAAACTTTTGCATCCTATAAATCCTAACAATAAATAATGTATTAGCGATAGGTACTTCATTTCTTAATACCATTCATGAAAAGAGTTCTGAGCATTGATATAGTAAGAGGGTTAGTAATGATCATTATGGCATTAGACCACACTCGTGATTTAATACACGTGGATTCAATTATTCAACAGCCCACTGATTTATTAACTACAAATCCTGCATTGTTTTTTACAAGATGGATCACTCATTTATGTGCACCTACTTTTGTTTTCTTATCCGGTACTTCTGCATACATTTCATTTAAGAATAAGAAAAATATTGATGATACTAGACGCTTTTTATTGTCCAGAGGCTTATGGTTAATTATTGTAGAATTTACATTGGTAAACTTTGGGGTGTGGTTTGATATACATTTTAATGTTTTTCTCTTTGATGTAATTGCGACTATCGGTTTTGGCTTTATTATTTTGAGTCTTTTTTTAAAAACATCGATTAAAACAATTGCTATAACGGGATTGGCAATTATCTTTTTACACAATCTTGTTCCTCTTGCCCCCTCTACAAATGCTTCACTTTTTGAAAAAATACTGATCACTTTTTTTTCTCCGGGTGCTTTTCCATTTGGAGGCGGAAGATTGTTTGTGATGGGGTATCCTCCTGTTCCCTGGTTAGGCATAATGTTAATTGGCTTCACAGCTGGTAAATTGTTTGAACTTCCGGTAGCGCAACGGAAATCTATCTTTCTGAAAATTGGAGTAGCTTCTTTAATCCTTTTTATAATTATAAGGGCAATTAATATTTATGGTGATCCCTTCCCTTTTACTAAACAAAAGAATTCTTTATTTACTTTTCTTTCATTTATGAATATAACCAAATATCCGCCCTCACTTATTTTTTGTCTTGTTACACTGGGGATCATGTTTATACTTCTTTCATGTGTTGAAGGAATGAAAAATAAGTTTACTGAAATAACCATTGTGTATGGCAAAGTGCCATTGTTCTATTTTATTATTCACTGGTATATACTGCACCCAATTATGTTTTTAATTGTGTTTTTACAGGGATACAAAAGCGCTGATCTTTTATTTGGATTTAATCTCGGCAGACCAAAAGGTTTAAGCGGAGTCAACCTTTGGTATACATATTTGATATGGATAGGTGTAGTAATTATGCTTTATCCGCTTTGCAAATGGTATGGGAGATATAAAGAAAATCATAAAGAGAAAAAATGGCTGAGGTATTTGTAAATTCTCAATACAAAACCTTAAAAAAAACAAATTGATTACAAGAATTTGGCATGGCAGACTAGGGCAAATAACGGAGACAAATATTTAGTGTACGTTCAAGAAACAGGTCTCAAAGATTATTTGACAACTGCTTGAAATATTTCAGCCAAAATACTTCGTAAGATAGATGGTGACATTTGCCACTTTTATACCATAACCGATGTAAAGACATTGAAAATATCTTAAACGTTGCAGGTAATGATATTGAAAAAGCCAAGATACTATCCAGAGGAACATTGCTCCAAAAAACGGGTGAATAAATCCATCGTTTAAAAAATCTTTATACTCATCAAGTAGCCTGAGCCATTTGTTTTTTTTCTTCAGCAAAATCTGTATGCTCTTTTATTTTAAAAGAAGGATCAGTTGGAAGATTATTTTTTATTGGTTAATGATGATAAAGCAGATTCCAATTGATGGTATTGCCTGTAATAAGCTTTTCAAGTTCCACTCTGTCCGGCTGATTGCAAAGTAAGGAAGACGGTACTACGCAGGAATATAACATAAGATAGCTTTTTCATAGAACTTATTTTTTTAAAGATTTTCTCTCAAAAATTCTGTAGTAACTATAGTCGCAAATTCTTCGTTCAAACTTGCAAGTGTAGTATCGTGAATAAGTTCTGCTGAATAATTTTTTCCTTGCAATCCCTTTTTGTTGAAGGTTGCCGTTGCATCTGAAACTAGATAGGTATCGAATCCCAGATTGCCAGCCATTCTTGTTGTTGTAGAAACACAATGGTCAGTTGTCAACCCAACAATTACAAGTTTCGTGATATTTAAATTTATAAGTTTTTCTTGCAGGTCAGTTCCAATAAAAGCACTGTTCACATTCTTTTTAATTACTGGTTCATTACTTATCGGTTTAACCAGGTCATTGAATTCATTTCCCTTGTTAGTTTCATTCAGAGGCGATGTTGGGCTGGATGAACAATGTTTAATGTGAAAAATGGGCAAATTATTTTCTCTCCAAAGCCTTAATAGCTTACTTGCATTTTCTTCTGCATCTGGATTATTTCGTTGCCCACCCCAGTATTCAATATTTTCAAATCCTTTTTGAATGTCAATTAGAATTAATGCGGGTTTGTCTGTTTTTGTGAAGCTCATTTTGTATTTCCTACTTGTTTGTATTGGAATTCAAATATCTTTAGTTTAACTTGTTGCCCGTTTAATTCACCCACGATTCTCTGATTACCATAATCTGAAAAGGGAGATAATTTTTGTTTGATGTTTACTTTTTCCATTTTAATTTTTTTAGAAGTTTGACTTTCATTAACTGTTACTTTGCCAGAAGTTTTTAATACTTTCTGTCATCTCTAAATCAATTCCAAATTTTTCGTCTTGAACGGGTTTAGAGGCTGTTACCGAAAGTGGTATATGACCCGACCATACTTCATTTGGAACTTCTTCATCACCTTTCGGGCCGCCTTCACGAATTTTAGCTGATGCGCTTTCAATTGTAAATTTAACTACCATAGTTGCTTTTAACTGACTTTCAGAACCAACAGAAACTTCGTTCCATCTGCCCCTTATTATATTTTCTGTAATGATTTTCAGCCCCTCCATTCTATCTGCATAATCAGTTATTAATTCTGCTTTGCCGAATAAAACTGCTGACCTGTAATTTGCAGAAGTATCAAACAATGTTCTTGCTAAAACAATTCCATCCAGGTGGGTTATTCCAATACAGATAGTCTCTCCATTAATTATCTGATTTAGCATATAATTTTTTGAAGACCCATGAATGTAAAGTGTGTTATCTTTTCTTCCATAAGCTGTAGGAATCATCATGGTTTGCCCTTCATGCTGAAAAGCAATATGACATAGAAAGCCGGCATCTAAAATGTTGTAAATAGACTCTTCATCATTTGTAGCCCGGGCAGCCCCCCGTAGTATTTTATTAAATTCCATAATGCATGAGTAATTATATCGCTTTATTTTAGTTTTTCAAATCGATTGCAAAAGACTAACAGTAGCAATTTGGTAATGAGCGCGAAGTTCAGTTGTATTTTTCAACTTTGAAAATCCCAAAAACCTAAAGTCACAATTTTTATAATGCTCAATTAGTTTTCCATTGTTACCTACTGTGTCCATCCGAATTTACTGCTTATTGTATGAGTTTGCATATTTTACCGCACAGCCCACAATTTTTGAAACTGATTTTTTGCCTCTAAAATCATGGTTTGTGCAATTCTGTATACATAAACTGCCGTTCAATATTTCTTACTTCCCAAATGGAAGATATTGTTCCTCGCTGATAGAACTTCAACCTAATACTAAGTAATATTAGTTTCTTCGTGTATCATGATTAATTGAATAACCGTTTCGTTATGAATTAAAATTTACCATGTCAGTAAAACTTTTAAGTCTAATCTTATCCAAGTTGTAGTTGACGAAGACTTTTTTATTGATTAATGGCTTTGCCTTCTTTTAAAGTGGAAATCATTTTATCGGCTATATCTTTTTCTGCAGGGTTCTTTGCCAGTGATAATCCCAACTGTGCATTTTTCAAAGCCGTTGCATAATCTCCATTTGCTGAATACCCTCTTGCCATACCCATGTACGTTGTATAGTTATTGCCATTTTTTTGAGCATTGGTCTTGAAAACCTCCAGGCCTTCTTTATATCTTTTTTGTTGCAATAGGTGCCTTCCGTATTGATGAAGTTCTTCCATTGTAGCCAATGACATTGACGCTTTCATTGCAGTATCCGCTTGAGAAATTCTACCCAGTTTATTTAAAATATCTGCCTTTGTTACATAATTTCTAAAGCCTTTTTCGCCTACAAAAACTCCGGTTAGCGAGTAATTGCTCCATTGAAGTGCTTCTTCAAGGTCAACATTATGATCTGCTGCAAATTGTGCAGCCTGCTGCCATGCTTCTGGTTTTAATCCTCTTTCACCTTTTAATTCGGTCCTGAAAGATTGCATTTGTGTTTTTACGTAATCAACTTCTACTTTAAACGGAATTTTTAATTTTTCCCAAATCAAAGCGATGGTAGTGCTGCTATCTGTCTCATCAATGAATTCATATTTTAAACGTTCAACACTTTCATTAAGCGGAATTGTTTTAACAGATACTCTTAAGGCATCTTCTTTTGGATCATAAAAAAAAGAACCCCATGAAGCATTGTTATAACTAAATATCAATGTGGCATCCCCTGTACCCATAGCCACAAAAAAACCATAGGTCCCAGCCTTTATGTCTTTGCCCTCTACTTTTGCGTCTGTACTAAATGTGATTGTGGTATTTTCATTTGCTCCGGCGCGCCAAGGTGCTGCCTTGCTTGAACCAAAGCCCAGATCTTTAAAGCCTGAATGCACCAATCCATTCCAGATTTTTCCTTCACGCCCTTTTACCCCGGGCCTATCGTAATGAATTGTTACATCTGTAATACCAATCCTTTCACTTACAGAAGCTTTTTTATTCCCACCATCGGGCGGCACAGTTAATTGCGCGAATAAAGAGTTTGTTAAGAATAGAATTGCAAATAGTGATAAATGTTTAGGAACCATAAGTTTAAGTTGAGAAAATAATTATATGCGCTAAAATTCTTAAATAAATCAGACACAGTGTTTACTAATCTATGAACAACTACTTTGTACCTACGGACAACTCTACAATTTCTGTTGAGGGCGATATTTTTAGTACTACTTCTTAATAGGATTACAAATACAAAAGCCGTACTATCTTATTGTCATGATTAAATTCGAGGTAGCACTGTCGTCATTGTATTAAGCATATAAGAATATTAAATGCAATTTGTTTATTAGAACTTCAATCTTTGCAAGCTAAAAGAGAGTAACGCGGTGAGCAGTAACAATAAACATTAAAGAAACAGCACAACAAGTAAAAATACATTGTGAAGTGACGAGAAGTTTGACATATTATTTTGATGAAGACACAAGCTATTTCCATCCAAATCTTTCAACCATGCAAATTTCTCCAAGGCGGCGTTGTCAATTTTCGGACGTTCGTTTAAGAAATCATGGTTTTCTTCTAACAGATGCTGGATGGCTTCTGTCTCCAGCTTATGATGTTAATCCAAACGAATATGGAAAAGGGTTGCACTTGAATATTTCAGATAAGGATAATTCACTTAGTCTCGATTTAGCCTTGAAAGTTGCCGAATATTTTCGTTTAGATAATGACAAAGCAAATCAAATAATAAAACTTGTAAAAAATACTGTTGCTAACTGGGAAGAAATTGCACCAAAATATAAGATCCCTAACGCAGAATAAGACCGGATGAGCCAGGCATTTTTGATATGAGGTTCCATGAACACTATTGATACCATTATAGCAATTATTAAGAAACGCAGAAGAGTTGATTTAAAATTAATGTCATTTTGAATGACGGTCCTTAAGCGTTGAGACTATATCGCTCAAATTAAATCCCTTGGCTTTTAATAAAATCATGTAATGGAACATCAGATCGGCAGCTTCGTTTTTAAATTTACCGGCGTCATTATCTTTGGATTCAATAACCAGTTCCACTGCTTCTTCTCCTACTTTTTGTGCAATGGCGTTAATACCTTTTTTAAATAATGAACTGGTATAAGATTTTTCATTTGGACGTTCTTTCCTATCAGCGATTATCTGCTCCAGTTCAATAAGAAAGTTTACTGCAATATTTTTTTCATTGAAGCATGTATCAGCACCTGTGTGGCAAACAGGTCCATCAGGGTTTACTTTTATTAAAATGGTATCATTATCGCAATCAGGTTTCATTACAACGAGGTGCAAGTAATGTCCGGTTGTTTCTCCTTTTGTCCATAACCGTTGTTTATGCCTGCTGAAAAAAGTTACCAAATTTGTTTCTATAGTTTTTTGTAAGGCTATTTCATTCATAAATCCAAGCATCAGCACAACATTAGTGGCAGCATCCTGTATAATGACAGGAACCAATCCATCTTTATATTTGGAGAACTCTATTTTCATATTCTTACAGGGATATTATTTT
This sequence comes from Chitinophagaceae bacterium, assembly GCA_036007765.1. GTDB lineage: Bacteria > Bacteroidota > Bacteroidia > Chitinophagales > Chitinophagaceae > Ginsengibacter. Next base: position 20,785 of record DASYOM010000043.1, read on the forward strand.
GTTTAAGATATTTCTTTAATGCCGGAACTTCTATTTCTTTATAATGAAAAATACTCGCTGCCAATGCCGCATCTGCACCGGCATTCTCAAATACATCTTTAAAATGCTCCATTGTTCCTGCACCTCCGGAAGCGATAACGGGAACAGGAAGCGTTTTAGATAACAGTGAAGTGATATCATGAGCAAATCCATTTTTTGTGCCATCGTGATCCATGGATGTAAGCAAAATCTCACCGGCCCCCAGATCAACGGCATGCTTTACCCAATAAATAGTTTTTGTACCCGTTTTTGTTCTGCCTCCATTGAGATATACATACCATTCGCCATCCTTCTCTTTTTTTGTATCAATAGCCAACACCACACATTGACTTCCAAATTGATTTGCCATTTCTTCTAAAAGAAAGGGACGCTTAAAAGCTGCGGTATTAACTGATATTTTATCAGCTCCATGCTGTAGTAATTCAGCTACATTTTCAATTGACGAAATTCCGCCACCGACAGTGAATGGGATATTGATATTGCACGCAACTTTTTTTACCAGTTCAATTAATGTCTTTCTCCTTTCAATAGTTGCAGAAATATCAAGGAACACCAATTCATCTGCACCCTGATCAGAATAGTATTTTGCTAACTCTGCAGGATCACCGGCATCACGGATATTTCCAAAATTGATTCCCTTAACGGTCCTCCCGTTTTTAATATCGAGGCAGGGTATAATGCGTTTGGTAATCATTCTTCCTGTATTGTGATTTATTCTAAATAAAATTTGCTGCTACTAATTCCTGCAAGTTTATTTTCCCTTCATAGATTGCTTTGCCTATAATAACTCCTTTGCACCCGTTCGCCTTCATCTTTATTACATCATCCATATTACTAATACCTCCACTTGCAGTAAGATTTATAGCAGGAAATTCTTTCATTATTTTCTTATAGAGTTCAACAGCGGAGCCTTTCATCATCCCATCTTTTGAAATATCTGTACAAAAAAAATTGTGTGCTCCTAATCCAAGTAGCTTTCGTATAAATTCAAAAATGTTTATACCACCATCTTCCTTCCATCCGCTGATCTTTATTTTCTCATTGAGTACATCGGCGCCAATTAAAATTTTATCAGCACCAAACTCCATTAACCATTCTTCCACTACCCCTGGATTTTTCACTGCCATGCTTCCGATCGTTACAATTGCTGCACCTGCGTTAAATACGTTGCATACATCATTAATGTTTTTTACTCCCCCTCCAAAATCAATTATCATTTTTGTGGTTGCAGCAATTGATTCCAGGATTTTTAAATTTTGAATCTTTCCCGCCTTCGCTCCGTCAAGATCAACAATGTGCAGACGTTGCAAACCTGCATTCTCAAAGGCTTTAGCGGCATCCACAGGATCATCATAATATATCTTCTGCTTTGCATAATCCCCTTTTGCAAGTCTTACACACTTCCCATTAATTATATCTATAGCAGGAATAATTTGCACTCATTTCAAGTTTAAAAAATTTAACAATATCCTGTCACCCACTTCGGCAGATTTCTCTGTATGAAATTGCACACCATAAAAATTATCTTTTTTTACAGCAGCGCTGTAAGGCAAAATATAATCGGTAGTTGCAATTGTTTCTTTTCCTGCTTCAGCATAATAGCTATGTACATTATAAACAAAAGAATTCTCTTTCACACCTTCAAACAGGGATGATGATAAATTATAAATATTGTTCCATCCCATTTGCGGGATCTTATATTCAGTATTTTTAGAAAAAAACTTTTTCACTTCCAGATCAATAATCCCCAGGCACGCTGTATCATTTTCTTCTGAGCGGCTGCATAACAATTGCATTCCAACGCATATACCCAAAACAGGCTGAGTTAATTGTTTGATAACCTCGTCTAGTTTTTTTTCTTTCAGGCTTTGCATGGCAGAACCTGCATTACCAACACCGGGAAAAATTACTTTATCTGCATTTTTAATTGCTTCACAATCATCTGTAACTATTGCTTCTACCTGTAGCCTTTGCAAGGCATACTGAACGCTTTGAACATTTCCTGCATTATATTTTACAATAACAACCATTTTATAAAATTCCTTTTGTAGATGGAAGCGAATTATTATTACCATCTCTTTTAACTGCCATTTTAATTGTTTTGGCAAAGGCTTTAAAAATGGATTCGATCTTATGATGCTCGTTTGTGCCTTCTGCTTTAATATTTAAATTACATTTTGCTGCATCGCTGAATGATTTAAAGAAATGATAAAACATTTCTGTTGGCATATCGCCGATCTTTTCTCTTTTAAATTCCACTTCCCAAACAAGCCGGCTTCTGCCACCAAAATCTAAGGCAACCTGTGCCAGGCAATCATCCATTGGTAATAAAAACCCATACCGCTCAATTCCTAATTTATCTCCCAAAGCCTTTAGTATTGCTTCTCCCAGGGTTATTGCAGTGTCTTCAATTGTATGATGTTCATCTACCTGCAGATCACCTTCGCAATGAATACGCAGATCTACATTTCCATGCTTTGCAATTTGTTCAAGCATATGATCGAAAAATGAAAGACCGGTTTTAATAATTGCCTCTCCCTTACCATCAAGATTTAGCTCTATATCAATTTTAGTTTCGTTTGTATTTCGCTGATGCCTGATCTTTCTTTCAGGCATTCTCAAAAACTCATAAATATCTTTCCACGCCCTTGTTTCCAGCACAATTACATTTTGCAACGCATCTGTATCAGTAATTTCATTTGCTCCTAAAGATGGATGATTCTTTAACCAGATCCCTTTACAACCGAGATTTTTGGCCAGTTCCATATCAGTTATCCTGTCGCCTATCACAAACGAATTGGCAATATCATAACTAGCATTGTTAAGGTAAGAAGTTAACATCCCAATGCCCGGTTTTCTTGTAGGTGCATGCTCTTCAGGGAATGTTCTGTCAAAATGAACCGCATTAAAATGTATGTTTTCGTTTTCCATACTCTTCATAACAAAATTCTGGACCGGCCAAAATGTATCTTCCGGAAATGATGCAGTTCCAAGACCGTCCTGGTTGCTTATCATTACGAGTTCATAATTACATTCACTGGCAATTTTATTCATGAACTCAAACATGTTAGGATAAAAAGTTAGCTTATCAAATGAATCCACCTGGTAAGTTGGAGGTACTTCATTGATCAATGTACCATCGCGATCGATAAATAATATTTTTTGGCTCATGCTTTAAAATTTTTAAGTGCTTCCAATAAAAATTCATTTTCGCAGGAGGTGCCGACAGTGATCCTGATACAATTTTCACACAATACTTCTTTGCTCCTGTTCCTTATAACTATTTTATTTGATAATAAATATTGATACAATGCATCCGAACCCTGGACTTTAACTAATAAAAAATTGGCATCGCTGTCATATATTTTTTTTACAAAAGAAAAATCGGATAATGCATTTATGAGAAATGCTCTTTGTTCAATAATTCGGTTTATCCAGTTATTGACGAGATGCTTTTTGCCAAGCGCCTCCAGCGCTAATTGCTGGGATGCCAGGTTTATGTTGTAAGGAGGCTTTACTTTGTTGAACAGAGAGATAATTTCCGCAGATGCGAAACACAGGCCCAGCCGCAACGCTGCAAGTCCCCATGCTTTTGAAAATGTTTGCATTACGATCAAATTGGGAAATTCGGATAATTTCTTTACAAAAGTTTTTTGTCCTGAGAAATTTATATACGCTTCGTCGATAACTATTATGCCCGGAAACCTGTTAAGTAATAATTCAATATCATTTCTATTCATATTATTCCCCGTAGGATTATTGGGAGAACATATAAAAATCAACTTGGTGTTATCATTAATAGCACCAAGTATTCCATTTACATCAAGCTGAAATTCACTGGTAAGATTTACTTTTTTTATTTCAACATTATTTATATTTGCACTTACTTCATACATCCCATAAGTTGGCGGACAAATGATCACATTATTTCCCGGGTCGCAAAATATCCTGTAAGTAAGATCTATGACTTCATCACTTCCGTTACCAATAAAAATATTTTTCACTGGAACTCCTTTTATTTTTTGAATTGCGAGTTTCAACGCTGATTGTAATGGATCGGGGTAACGATTAAAATTTTGATTGAGGGGAGAGCCAAAACTATTCTCATTGGCATCAAGGAGTACTGCGGCCTCGCCTTTAAACTCAAGTCGAGCCGATGAATAAGGCTTTAGCGTTCTTATATTCTGTCGTACCAGTTTTTCTAAATCAAATTTCATTGCGCTTCATTTTAATCTTATTGACACCGAATTTTTATGTGCATCCAATCCTTCAGCATCTGCCATAAGTTCAACAGCTTTACCAATATTTTGTAATCCTTGTTTACTTACATTCTGGAAGGTGATCTTCTTTACAAAACTATCCAGTGAAACACCTGAATAAACTTTGGCAAACCCGTTTGTAGGTAAAGTATGGTTTGTACCTGAAGCATAATCACCTACACTTTCGGATGAATAATGGCCAAGGAAAACACTGCCGGCATTTACTACTTTAGATGATAATTGCATTGCTTTACCAGATGCAATTATTAAATGTTCGGGAGCATATTGGTTCAACAACTCAAATGCATTATCCACATTCTCTATTACCACAATGTTGCTAGTGCTTAAAACCTTTTCTATTATTTTTTTCCTTGATAGAGATTTTATCTGCATATCAATTTCACTTTTTATTTCTTTCACTATCTCAATTGAATCAACTACCAGTAATACCTGGCTGTCAATTCCATGTTCTGCCTGGCTTAAAAGATCCGATGCTACAAAGGAGGGGTCAGCGCTTCCATCAGCATACAACGCTACTTCACTCGGGCCTGCAGGCAGATCAATAG
>DASYOM010000044.1:0-12187 GCA_036007765.1 Chitinophagaceae bacterium
TGCTTGGGGCGGGTATAGCCTCAATAATCTATTTGTTGACCCGGGGTTTTATTAAACTTGTAATAATTGCAATTCTTATAGGATCTCCAATAGCTTGGTTTTTAATGAAAACGTCCCTTCAAAATTTTTATTATCGAATTAATATTGGTTGGTGGATCCTCATAGCAACTGGTTTGCTTTCAGTTTTTATAGCATTATTTACGATCAGTTTTCAGACACTAAAAATAGCAAGTGCTAACCCTGTAAAAAGTTTAAATTCTGAATAAATCTATATTTAGATAATTTTTCAATTTTGTATTTTAAGTTCAATCGATAGTTATGGAACAAAATGGTTTAGAATTTCTGATGTGGTCCCTTATTACTCTTGGCTATACAAGATTTATTCTCTATGTTTAATTTTTGCAGAGGTTGAAAATTTCGGCTGAATAAACAAAATATTTCTAAAATAAGTTAGCCCGAATACACTTCATTTGTAAATATTTTTTTCAAAAATCCATTTTCTATAAATATTTTATAAATTGAGCAAAAATTACTTTCATGATAAAATATAATGAACTAAAAAAAGGTGATTATGTTCTTGCGGAAAGCGATGGCCAGGCTTGGCAGGGAGAAGTAACAAATTTTAATAACGATGAAAAGGAGATAAGTGTATACAATGGCGTACAGGATTTTTATTTTAAAGCAGAAGACCTCTACCCCTTACCTCTTAGTGAAGAACAACTAATGAAGCTTAAGTTCCAAAAGCATGTCAATGAAGATGGGTCGGTAAAATATATGAAAGGCGCATTCCGAATCCAAACTCCTTCGCAGGATAATTTTTCAAATTTTGACTTATGGTACAGGGATGAAAAAAGGATAATGCTTCAACCCATATCTGTGCATCAATTGCAAAATCATCATCTTAAAATGACAAAAGTCCACCTTACTGATGATGTCATCTGATTATTTTAAAGTGGCACTTTCGAGCGTTGTTTTGGTGTCAAGATCCTGAACCAAACCTGCAAAATCCAAATGAACAATGCTGGAATTTTCAATAAGCCCGTATTTAGGAGCATAGTAGCTGTCTATATTTGTGACCAATGAAGCTGTTGGCACAAGGCTTGAAGAAATTGTTGTTGATACGTGTATCACATTGGAGTAACTGGTGCCGCTTACGGTACGCATAACATCCTTTTCTATAATATTATTGGTAATTGTGAAGGGAATCTGTAAAGGAAAACCAGGAATCGTTACACTTAGATTTTGGCTCCAGTTAATTCCTGCGGCAGCATTGTCTTTAAGATATAATCTTTCAATAGCTCCTGCTCCCAGTCCCGCGGGCAACGAATCAAACTCGTAATAATCGTTACCGGACAAGTTTAAATATTGATTACCACCTGAAGAGTTATTAAAAACATGGTAGCTTTTTCCATTTATTGAAGAATCCCGTGAAGTAGATGTTACTGTGTAATCCACTGCCGGGGTTGAACCTGAATTATCTACTGCATGATAATTCCAACTGCTACCTGCCGCAGTATTATAATAGTTATCGGGTTGAGACGGAGGTGCCGGAGTACTTCCGGTTTTTTTGCAGGATATAGAAATGAATATGATCGCACACAGGAGGCCAAATTTGATTTTCATAATTTTAATTTTACGGATTTGTTGTAATGATAGCGCTTTTTTGTAAAATTAAATAATTTACAGTTATCTTTGCGCTCCCAAAAACAGTATGGCTAAACAAGCACTAATTAAACAAGATGGCACAATCCTGGAAGCCTTATCCAATGCGATGTTCAGGGTTAAGCTTGAAAACGGTCATGAAATTTTGGCAACCATTTCTGGTAAAATGCGAATGCATTACATAAGAATTTTACCCGGAGATAAAGTTGGAGTAGAGATGAGCCCTTATGATCTTTCAAGGGGCCGCATTATATTTCGATATAAATAGTAAAGCTTAACAAGTTTAATAAACCGATGAATCATGAAAGTAAGGGCGTCCATAAAAAAGAGAAGTGTAGACTGTAAGATAGTGAGGAGAAAGGGTAGATTATATGTTATTAACAAGAAAAACCCCCGCTTTAAGCAAAGACAGGGATAATAATAGTCAATAGTCAATAAGTCATTAAACTTTAAACATAATGACCAATGACCCAATGACAAAAAATTAAATTAAATAATAAAAATTTCAAAAATATATGGCTCGTATTGCCGGTATTGATTTACCAAAAAATAAAAGAGGGGTTATAGGCCTTACTTACATATATGGCATTGGCCCTTCAACAGCACGTTATATTTTAGACAAGTCTAACGTAGGTTATGATAAGAAGGTGAATGAATGGAATGACGAAGAGCAAACATCTATAAGAAATGTGATAAGCGGAGAGTTCAAAACCGAAGGTGCATTACGTAGCGAAACACAAACTAACATCAAGCGATTGCTTGATATAGCATGTTACCGTGGTTTAAGGCATCGTAAAGGATTACCGTTGCGTGGACAGCGAACACGTACTAACAGCCGTACCCGTAAGGGAAAGCGTAAAACAGTTGCCGGTAAAAAGAAGGCGCCTAAGAAATAGGCCCTTGGCCGGAAGGAGCATACGGCACTCCTTAAAGAGGCATAAGTGTAAAATAAATTTGAGGCTTACATAATAATTTTGAAACAACACCAGATCTCCAGTAAGCCGGAGGGAGGGTTGATTCAGTCCCGACTAAATCGGGGTAAATAATAAAGATTACCTATCAGTTCAATTATGGCAAAAGTTATCAATCAAAAACCAGCAGGTGCAAAAGCATCATCAAAAAAGAGAGTTGTAAAAGTTGAGAATTACGGAGATGCACATATCGTTGCAAGTTTCAACAACATTATTATCAGTTTAACTAATAAACAGGGGCAGGTTATCTCTTGGTCTTCTGCAGGTAAGATGGGCTTTAGGGGTTCTAAAAAGAATACTCCTTATGCAGCCCAGATGGCCGCGGCTGATGCTGCTAAAGTTGCCCTTGATGCAGGTTTAAAGCGTGTGGATGTTTATGTAAAAGGCCCCGGCTCAGGCAGGGAAGGTGCCATAAGGTCCTTATCTCAGGCTGGTATTGAGGTTGTAATGATTAGGGATGTAACTCCTTTGCCACACAATGGCTGCAGGCCTCCTAAAAAGAGAAGAGTTTAATTCAATAAGCAATAGACAATAAACGAGAGGCAAAATTGCCAATTGAGTATTGCCAATTTTAATCATGGGTGTATCATTAATTTTTGATTTTTAATGATGGTACACCGACACTAAAAAATCAATTTATAAATATGGCTCGTTACACAGGACCAAAAACAAAAATTTCCAGGATTTTTGGTGAACCTATTACCGGCAACGGAAAATGGTTAACTAAAAACAGCAATCCCCCCGGAATGCACGGTGCAGCACGCAAGCGTAAAAGCCTTGGTGAATATGCATTGCAACTTCGTGAAAAGCAAAAAGCAAAATACACTTACGGTGTATTGGAAAAACAATTCCGAAACACATTTACTGAAGCTTCACGCCGTAAAGGTGTTACTGGCGAAAACCTGATTAAGCTTTTGGAAGCTCGTCTTGATAACACTGTTTTTCGTATGGGAATTGCGCCAAGCCGCCAGGCAGCAAGGCAATTGGTATCTCACAAACATATTACCGTTAATGAAAGTGTTGTAAACATTCCGTCTTACTCGTTAAAACCAGGCGATGTAATAGGATTAAAAGAAAAAACCGCGGGTAATGCTTCCATTACAGGAAGTCTTCGTCCAAAGAATCCAAAATTTAATTGGATTGAATGGAGTGAAGGAAATATGCAGGGAACTTTTATTACCTATCCTGAAAGAGAAAGTGTTCCTGAGAATATTAAGGAGCAACTTATTGTAGAATTATACAGTAAGTAGTGAGTTTATACAGTAAGTAGTGAGTATTGACAAAGTAGATAAAGAAACACATTAACACAATTAACTTTAAATCAAATCAAAACAAAATAAAAAATGGCCATCTTAAATTTTGTACAGCCAGACAAAATCGTTCTTCAAAAAAGTACTGATTTCGAAGCACAATTCGAGTTCCGTCCATTAGAACCCGGTTATGGTGTAACTATTGGTAACGCTTTACGCAGGGTGTTGCTTAATTCTTTGGAAGGTTACGCAATAGTAGGTATCAGCATTGGAGGAGCAGATCATGAATTTGCTACAATAAAAGGTATTACTGAGGATGTAACTGAAATAATCCTTAACCTGAAGCAGGTTCGTTTTAAAAAGAAAACCGACCAGGATGCAGGTACTGAAAAGATAGCACTTTCATTAAAAAATAAATCTGAATTCACCGCGGGTATGATAGGTGAAGCATCTCCTTCATACGAAGTAATGAATCCTGAATTGCTTATTTGTACAATGGACAATTCAGCAAAACTTGAAATAGAAATTACCATTGGCAAAGGCCGTGGTTATGTTCCTGCTGAAGAAAGCAAAGAAAAAAGTTCCCATTTCGGATATATACCTGTTGATGCTATATACACACCCATTAAAAATGTAAAATACAGCATTGAAAATACAAGGGTTGAACAAAGAACTGACTTTGAAAAACTTGTAATGGATGTTACTACTGATGGTACTATTCATCCTGAAGAAGCAGTAAAGCAGGCATCAAGGATATTGATCCAGCACCTGATGATCATCACAGATGAGAACATCACTTTTGACAATAAAGAAGAAAAGAAAGAAGATCTTGTAGATGAACAAACATTACAGCTTCGTAAAGTTCTTAAAACTCCTTTAGAAGATCTTGATCTTTCAGTAAGAGCATTCAATTGCCTGAAAGCAGCTAAGATCAATTCATTAAGTGAACTTGTACAGTATGAACAGGAAGATTTAATGAAGTTCAGAAACTTTGGGCAGAAATCTTTAAGTGAAATTGAGCAGGTGTTGAACGAAAGAGGCCTTGGTTTTGGAATGGATCTTAGCAAATTAAAACTTGACGACGAATAATACAATGTGAAAATTTGAAAATGAGCCAATTTGAAAATGAATGGTATTATTTTTCAAATTTTGAAATCATAAAATTTAAATTAATCCTGTAATTCCTGACACGGTACAGGATATCATAAATCAAATTTTGGAAAGGTTAATTTGGAAATGAGTATTTTCAAATTTTCAAATTTTCAAATTTTCAAATTAAATAGTCATGCGTCACGGAAACAAAAACAATAATTTAAGCAGAACAGCCAGCCACAGAAAGGCTTTATTAGGCAACCTTGCCGGCCAGCTTTTCCAGTACAAAAGGATCGTAACGACATTAGCAAAAGCAAAAGCATTACGTCCTTATGTTGAGCCTTTAATTACAAAAGCAAAGGAAAATACAACTCATCAACGCAGATTAGTGTTCAGTCATTTGCAGGATAAAGATGCGGTAAAAGAATTGTTTGATGTTATAAGTGCAAAAACATCTTCACGCCCCGGCGGATATACCCGTGTTATTAAATTAGGAAAAAGAGTAGGTGATAACGCTGAGCTTGCAATGATAGAGCTTGTCGATTATAATGAAATTTACGGTAAAGGAATTGGCGAAATAGAAACGGCAGCTAAGAAAACACGTAGAGCGGGAAGGAGTAAAAAAGCCGGCACATCAAAAGTTCAGGATGAGGAAAAAGAAATACCAAAGCCTACTAATGAGAAAACACCGGCAAAAAAACCTGTACCTGTAGAAATTCAAAAAACAGAGGAACCCGTGCAAGAGCCCGGTGATGCAGAACCTGAAGTAAAAGCATAATTATTTATAGAGCCTGCATTTTGCGGGCTTTTTTGTGGTAATCATTTATTTTTACTGGCATTTTCTAATAAAGGATAAGTTACTTATTTAGAACTTTTAAATAGTAAAGATTTGCTCAATCTAAAAACTATTATATATCAGGTAACCATTATTTTACTACTTCCCCATAATGCATGGTGCAACCAGATTGACACAAGTAATAGCAAGACAAACATTATTATAGTTTTTGATAATATTCCTTCCTACGTACGAATTGCTTATCCGTTTCCCAAAATGACACAAAGGGACGGTCGCTCTCAAGTAACTATATTCGACAACTTTTATCAATATAGCTTTGATCCAAAGCCATTAAAATCTGATATTATTATTTTTGCTCCACAGAATGATCATATTGTTTTGAGGCTTTTGTATTCTATGAATCTTGTTTCCTTTGACTATATCATTTATAAGGGAGACACCATTACTTTTAAATTTGTAAATAATACGCCGTATGCCAGTAGTAAAATAGCTGATAGAGAAAAAAGCCTTAACTATGAATATGAACGATTGGTCATGAATAAAAAAAATCTTCAGTTTACTCCTTACGATGTATATAAAAATCCAATACTCGTTGCTAAAAACACTAATGATGTGGTGAACAATTCGCACGCTGTTAAAAGAGATTACTATAACCAGGCCCGATCCTTCTTAAACAATGAACTATCTTTTCTTGATGGCTCTGCTGATATCAAAGAAAAATATCCTGACATATTTAATTTTTTCCAGGATAAGTACACTTATGAAATAACTGAATTGGATTTTGAACAAAATAAAATTAATTCAGATAGCCTAAGTAAAATACTTGCTATCAATAAACACGAACCAACAAATAAATCCTATTCCTACTTTTTTCCATTTCTTGAAAGGGTTTCAGATAAAGTTATTGTTAAACAGGCAAAAGTTTTAAAATCCGACAATGGTACCGATATAGATTATAGAGACGTTTACGACCGCGTGTGTAAATGGCCGGAAATTAATGATTTCTATAAAAAGCATTTGCTGTTTGAATATTTGGAAAAGATTGGAAGTCTTTTTTCATCTTCCGATTTGCAAATATATTTGTCAAATTTCTCTTCTTTGACAAATGACTCCATACTCGTAAAGAAGATCCATGATGAATTTCCTTCTTCTAACTATTTTTCTTTGTTAAGCAAAGATTCTTTATATCTACTTGATGCTAAAAATAACAAGATGTCATTTCAAGCTTTTTTAGCATCATGTAAAGGCAAGGTTGTATACATTGATTTTTGGGCCAGTTGGTGTGTTCCTTGCAGAAGTGAAATGAAAAATGCACAAAAACTTCGGCAAGCCTTTACCAGCAATCAAATTGTGTTTGCTTATTTTTCAATTGATAAAAATAAGAATGAATGGATTGAAGCATGTAAGACGGATAAGCTAAATGTAGTTCAGTATAATTATATGCTTTTAAATGTTGATGCTTCTAACTTTCTGAAATCAATAAATTTAGGACCTATACCCCGGCATTTGCTATACGACAAATCTGGAAATTTAGTGCATAAAAGCGCCCCAGGTCCAGGCTCAGAAGAAATTTGTCGATTAATAACACATTATTTAGATTATTAAATTTTACACATTGCATGATGTTTATGTTGATTAGATGTGATGCTTGCCAGTTTACCTGGATATTTTGCTTTGTGGATTAATTTCAATAATGTAATGGAGTTTGGAATCAATTGAATTCAAAAGTACTTTTTCAGCATTTTATCAATTGCGAGTTTCTACACCTTAATAATCTCACCAAATTTTAATAATCCGGATAGAGAGGATTTAAAATAAGTATAAGAGTTCTCCATAATTATAAATATTCAATTTCTTTCATCACATTTCCTTTTCTTTGCAAAACTTTTTAAATGTCTGATTTAAATTCTTCACTTTCCGCCATATTAATTTTAGAAGATGGAAATATTCTCCATGGAAAAGCCTTTGGAAAAAAAGGTACTACTACCGGTGAGATATGCTTTAACACCGGCATGACAGGGTACCAGGAAGTTTTTACGGACCCAAGTTATTATGGGCAGGTTGTAATTATGAATAGTGTTCATGTAGGAAACTATGGGGTGAAGGACGCGGATGTAGAGAGTGATTCAGTAAAAGTAAAAGGAATAATAGGCAGAAACCTGGAACAACGATATTCACGATTTGCAGCTAACGATTCGCTGCATGAATATTTTGAGAAACAGAACATAGTTGCAATTGACGGTATTGATACAAGGGCATTGGTCACACATGTAAGGAGCGATGGAGCTATGAATTGTATTATTTCTTCGGAAATAAGTAACGAGAAAGAACTTAAGAAAATATTAGCTGATGTGCCTTCTATGAATGGGCTTGAACTCGCTTCCAAAGTTTCAACAAAAGAAAATTATGTATTAGGAGATGAGAGCAGTGATATAAGAATAGCAGTTCTTGATTATGGTATTAAAAATAATATTTTAAATTGCTTTCTTGAAAGAGGTGCGCAAGTAAAGGTTTTCAAAGCAAAAACTGAATTTGATGAACTGGAAGAATTTGCACCACATGGATATTTTATTAGCAATGGCCCCGGAGACCCCCAGCCAATGCAATATGCAGTAAAGACTATTAAAAAAATCCTTGATTCCAGAAAATCTTTTTTTGGAATTTGCCTCGGACAGCAATTACTCGCTTTGGCAAATGATGTACCCACTTTTAAAATGCATCATGGACATAGAGGCTTAAACCATCCTGTAAAAAATGTGGTAACAGGGAAGTGTGAAATTACAACCCAGAACCATGGCTTTGGTGTAGATGCAGATGCAGTAAGAGCCAATAAAAATATTGAAATAACACATGTAAATCTTAATGATGATTCAATAGAGGGTATCAAACTAAAAGACAGGCCGGCTTTTTCAGTTCAATACCACCCGGAAGCTACGCCAGGGCCTCATGATAGCCGGTATTTATTTGACCAGTTTTTTGGAATGATTCATGAGAGTAAATAAATTATAATCGTCAGAAACTATTATGTAAACTCTAACAGAAGAACAATGAAAATTGCAATAATAAACGGGCCAAATTTAAATCTTATTGGATCAAGAGAAACTGATATATACGGTGGTGAATCATTTGAGCATTATTTTAATAAGCTCAGGAAAAAATATGAAAATATTGATTTCGATTATTACCAAAGTAATGTAGAAGGCGAGCTTATAAATGAACTGCAAAGTGCCGGACAGAAAATGGATGGTATTATTTTAAATGCAGGGGCTTATACGCATACTTCTATAGCAATTGGAGATACCATAGCGGCTCTAAAAATACCGGTTGTGGAAGTACACATTTCAAATATTGAAGCACGTGAGGAATTCAGAAAATTCTCCCACATCTCGGCAAAATCTTCAGGAACTATTTTTGGATTCGGATTGAAAGGCTATATGCTTGCAGTGGAATCTTTTTTAAAATAAAATGCTATCGGGTAGATTTTGAAAATTCACAACTTCATTTTCTTAATAATCCCTTTCACATTTTTTTTATAAATATCAAGCTCTTTTAATTTATCCTGTATAAATTGATTGTCTTCCAGGCGGCCCATTACTGAATCCATTTCTGCTTTGTTATCGTAAACCATTTTACGGAAAGGGTTAGTATAATCTTTAGCTCTTGATTTATAGATACCATTACTCATCCATGTTTTAGTAATAACTGATTTATCAAGTAATTCCTTAAATACATGGGAGGTAAATTGTTTTGATGTAATATTTTCTATTTCCAGCAACGAAGTGTAAGCATGGATTAATTTATTACTCTGATAGCCTGCTCCTTCTTTTGTATACACGTCATGAACCTGCTGCCATGTATTTATTTTTCCCGATTTTATACCTTTCTTTAGTTTTTCAACTTCGGTTTCAGGTATCAACTGTCCCCCAACGTTAAGCCATGTTGATCTTTGAATTTTTGTTTGCAATGTTTGTTTCATTTCATCAAAAGAAGAAAATTTATTTTGATCAATGTGCTCACATATTTGTGTGATACCATAATACCGTATTAAATCCTTGAAAAGCTCAATAGTTTCAGGCACTCTTATAATCTGGGTTTTACGATCAGTGTTCTCAAAACCTTTTGCATAAAAATTTCCATTAGTACCGGGTTTTAATTTTGATAATAAACTTATTGCTGTAAACATTTCATTAATGGTATCGGGTGCAAGGAAGTCATATTCCACTTTTTGAATTTTTTCAGTACGCCTGTCTCGATCTTCATACTTCCAGGTGTTTCTTGCGAGAGCGTACATATTGTAAGTAAACCAATAACCGGGCATTACTACAAGCTGGTCATTCTTTACATCATTACTTATAAGGCTGAAGGGTAATTTTATATCTAACTCATAAGGGTAATCGCCTTTTGCTAAAATAGTAAATGAAGCAAATTTACAATTGTGTTTGAGGCTTACGCACAGGCCAGGCCAGAAACCACGGCCGGCAATAAGCTCGCCGTCGGGACTGCGGCTGTTGTGGTTACTTCCTATAGTAGCACCTGCGGCAATGTTGCTTTGCCCCATTAAAAGCGAGGCACATAAAAATGAATTATTATGGTGCTGCTCGTGTGCAGGAAAAATGAGCGAGTTTAAAACTTCGCAACAGGAAATGGTTGAATTATTGCCGAGGTAGGAATTAAGCAACCTTGCTCCATATTTCAACTGTGAATGCGAAGCCATCACAAAACGAACCGCCTTCACACCATAAAATATCCTGCATCCAAATCCTATAATTCCATTCACCATTTCACAGCCTTCTCCAATTTGAGACGTGCGTTCTTTATCACTATTTATGGTTAGATTTTTTAATTTGTTAGCACCTTTTAAATATGCATCAGTCCCTACGGACACATCCTTAATAATATTGCAATCTTTGATGACAGTGCGGTCTCCAATGGTTCCATAATAACCTCTCTTATTATCAAATTCCTTTTCTGTGAGTTCCATGAATCTGTCTGATAATTCATGGTCCTCACGGTCACTGCTCCAGAGCCATGCATCACCGGGCAGCATCCTGTTGAAAGGAATAATACGTCTTCCGCCATTTTCATTTCTTACTTCCATCCAAACTCTTGTACTTTCATCTTCACCATCTTTTAAAATACCGTTGCCAAATTTAGAATAGTCAGTGGCTGCCAGCTCGTTTACATTAGCAATCATTACGTCGTTACCAATAATATAATGGCTTAAATAATGTGCATTGTCTATACAAATATTATTTCCAAAATCGCAGCTTATAATCGTACTGTCATAAATACCAACCGGCATTCTCAAATTGTGAAACTCCAGGTAGAATGATTCTAATTTACCAATTCTAACAAGCCCGAAAAACTTTGAATTTTTTACAAGAGCCGGATCAAATATTTCAGATACAAAAATTTTAGTCCAGTCATCCGAGCTATTGCCATTATTTATGAGCCTTTCCTTTTCTAATTCGGAAATTTTACGGTAATCAATCCCGCTATTATTTTGCTGATTTCGCAGGTAATATTCGTCTTCACCGGCAGGTAAATATTTAGGATCGATAAAATTATATCCTAAATTATTTACGGGATGTTTTGTAATTATATTCATGGGGGTTGGTGATGAGTTAATAGGTGATCGGTGATGAGTTATTAGTTAATCAGCCATTTGGTAATAAGTATTGGGTGAGATCATAGAAACAAGAATGTATAATTTCACATGGATCGACTGTTTACTGATCACTATTCACTCTTATTACTCATAGCTTTCCCTCCTTACCTTTCAACTTTTCTCTTTTCAACTGTTCTCTTAGCCAGTTAATATATCCACTTAGTATTTTTTCAACTTCATTTATGTCGTTTTTAAATTCAGTTAATTTTTCCAATGTAATATAAGTACAATCATACGCATCAATAAGATGGTTATACGTTTCAGCTAAAGAACCTTTTGCAATAACGCAAAAATGAATCTGGTCAGGAAATGTATATCTGCCATGGCCTTCCGCAATAGAAGAATTTACGCATCCTGCACTTCTGATAATTTGATCTGTCAACCTAAATTTTTCTTCACCTGGAAAAGTTTTCGCTAGCTTTTCGATTTTAATTTTCAAGTGCCTCATTTTTTTCCAAACCTCCAATTCTGTATAATTTTTTCCTGTGGATTTTTCGTCGCTCATTTACTTCCTTTTATTTTTTATCAAAAAGTAATTAATTCCTACCACATCACTCATCACTGGCAACCCTCATTCCACCGTCACCGACTTCGCAAGGTTCCTCGGCTTATCCACATCACATCCCTTTGCAACGCCTATATAATATGAAAGCAATTGTAAGGGAATCACACTTAATAATGGGGCTACTATTTCATCAGCAGCAGGAACAGCAAATACGTCATCGGCCATGCCCGGTATTTCTTCGTC
>DASYOM010000045.1:0-28442 GCA_036007765.1 Chitinophagaceae bacterium
CTACAAATTTTACGCAGCTTTATGATCTGTTTAAAATTAAGGGAAACAGAGATGACCTAAATGATTTTCTTCGTTCCAAAGGATGGAATATAACTAACGATCAATCTCTCATTAAAACTTCAATGGCTGATAATAAATTTAGTTCTTTATTAAAAAGTGTGCAGAGTAAATGGTCACAGGCTCTCAAGGGGGAAACTGAAAACGATGCTTTTAATAACTCAAATAATTATTTCAGCGTGTCGCAGATCAATCAATTATTAGTCTTAATTACTTCAGAAAATGACCGGCTGGACCTTGCTAAGTTGTCTTATCGCTCTGTTACGGATTCTGCAAATTTTACAAAGCTTTATGATTTGTTTAAAACACAGGCAAGCAGGGATGAGCTGAACAATTTTCTTCGCACAAAGGGCTGGAATTTCAATAACAATTCAACCCCGGTAAAAACTCCCATGGGTGATGAAGATTTTAACCAGCTATTAAACAATGTGCGTGGCTATTTGATACAATTTCTGAAGGTAGGTTATGAAACAGACGTATTCAATAACCCAAATTATTATTTCGGCACAAACCAGGTAAGACAATTATTACTATTAATTAATTCCGAGAGCAACAGGCTTGAATTGGCAAAACTATCTTACAAAACTGTAACAGATCCAGCCAATTTCCCCCAGTTGAATAATATATTTAATTCACAAAGCAGCAGGGATGAACTGTCAAATTTTGTAAAAAATCATTGATAACTATTAAATCTTTGCAGCAGTTGCAGCTACGCCTTGCCGTTATTTAATCAAACCGGTTAGGCGTACATTTTCAGAGAATTATTAACTTAAATAATAAGTGATGAAGAACCAGCACTGTTTATAACACTTTAACCCTCGCACTCTTTATCCAAAACGTAAATTACCTTATCATAATATTCTTTGGCTTTTTGCGCCGTTTCTCCTATACATACAAGGCCTAATTTACCATATTGTGAAAGAGCGCCAACAAGATGAAACATCACTCCTTCCTGCGATGCGCCATCATACATCAACGAATGAAACATGGCTATATCAATAAGATCATTTGGGGTTAATCCTTTATAACATTCTTTGCATAAATTATCAGTAGAAAAATAAAATCTTTTGTTGCCACTTGCGGTTAAGTATTCCCCTTTTTCTGCATTATAGGCGCCGTCAGTTAAAAATTGCAGCATAAAATAAGGATGCGTAGTGCCGCCCTTGCGAAGATTGATCTCAATAGCATAATGAATCCATTTATTATTTTGTTTTACAGAAATAAAATCAATAGCAAACCTGCCAAGGGCGCCTTTTTTGGCAAGCACCAGCGCTATCTTCTTTCCTTCATCAGCCAGCGAAATATTATATTCATCATTTGCAGGAAAGCTTGCTCCAATAAACATCTGCCCGTCTTCGCCACCAAGAAGCTGATCGTGTGTGCTTAGCACTTCAACCTGGCCTAAAGGATTGATGAGGCACTGCACAGAAGGGGAAGTTTTTATATCAGCATCGATAAACTCTTCTATGATGCCGCCCATTTCATAAATTTTTTCAAAGAATAATTCTTCGCTTAAATCTTTTGCTATTATCCTGAGATGAAGAGATATGCTTTCTTCAATATCTTTTTCGGGGTTAATATTAACAGAAGAATCCGGGTAATAATAGATAGCATTTCCTTCGCCGCTAAAACCTTCATTCATTTTAATAACCGCTTTTCGTAAAGAGGGATTATTTTTTTTAAAAGCTGCCAATGACTTTACAACATCCTGCCTGGTCTTTAAATCTTCATAGCCGTCTGGCGAGCGTACTCCTGCAGCTTTAAATATTTTTTTGCCGCCGGATTTTGTTCCTTCATAAAACAAGTCGGGATCGGTGCCAAACAAAGGAATGCCTAACTGTACTGCCAGCGTTTTTTCAAGACCGGTAATATTGAAACAGGTAAGATGTGCAGCGCTATTATCCGAAATATTTTCCCTGATGCGTTGCATAAGTCGTGGCCGCTCTAATATTTTTTTAGTAAGGGCCCTGGAAGATGTATCATAGCAACTAAGCATTACCAGCCTTTGCCTTGCATGGTTACCCGTTATCCCTGGTAAAAGATGCAGGTAATAATCGATAATAATATTATCAACAGGAACACTGGTCACATAAATAATTTTCGTAAGGGGCATGCGCAACAGCATAAGAAGGCAAAGCAATCTTTCTTCATAAAAAGTATGCCCTGCTATTTTGGATAATATTTCTTCATCCAGGGAAAAAGAAGGTATGATCACAACTGTTCTTGGCGCCAGTTTATCAGGAAATATTTTTTCAAATTGTTGCCTGAAACCTTGCTGAATAGTACTGAACATCGTTTTCTCCTCTTCTGAACCAGGATGGAAATTATTATTGTATTTAGGAAAAGTTTTCTTGAAAGTATCTGTGCTGGTATTCATGGATTAAATCTTTACCAAAAGTTAGTATTATTAATTATTTTCAACAAGAAGAAGTAAGTTTTTTAAAGTAATTCAACTTCTGTTTGAAAATTTTTGCTAACAAAAAGAGGCGTGAATCAATTTTTCTTTGCTTCAAATAAAGTCCATGGATAAGCTTTCATGTTAGTTAAGTATTTTGCCTGCCACATATATTGAGGATGAAGTTTATAAAATGAGGCGCCAATAAAATCCTGCCCACATGGATGGCCCATATGCGCCCAGAACTTCATATCTTTTGCAAGATCAGCGGTGGTTACTTTTCCCTGCACCGCACCCATCGGATAGTAGGCAGGCAAGTCCCATTCTGCACAGCCGCTCTTATCCTCATCAATGTGCCCACAAATTACACACTTGTTATTGATCTTTGTATTATGGTATGCATCATAGTGGTCCGCTTCTATTTGCTTGCCTGATTCCACATCAATTTTTCCTTTAAGATCGGTTACTAATTTTTCCATACGCAGCTTACGTGCATTGGGCGAAGAAGATTTGTCTCCAATTTTAAAAGTTGTTTCATCAGCTATCAACTTTGGATCGCTGGGAAAATTAGAACCTATCATGACAGTATCTTTCGACCGCCAAACGCGGTAGTCTTTCAAACCCAATTCAAGCTTGGCGACTTCATTTGTTTTCGTATCCCCTATCAGCCAGTCATTGGCATAACCACCATTGTTCCCGGTGTTGAATATTTTTATTACATCATCAATACTATTGGAATATTGAGCCGATTTTCTTGCTCTTTGAAACTCAGGAATACCTGTAGTATCAAATCCTTTGAAACCAGTAATAGTTGTTTCGGTTATGAGAATTCCATTTGAAGTAATAACAAAGTCATCACCGCTGTGGATGAAGCCAGGCATACAATCCATTAACATGTGATTCCCTTTTTCCGGAACAATATCTGCAATTACATTCCAGTGCTGGCCTACAATATATGATGTCCAGTTGTTATGGCCGATAACAATTTTTCCATCTTTTGTATAGTTCCCTGTGGCAATAAAAGCGCTGCAATTGCCTGGAGCTTTGTTGTCGCCACTGCCCGCTTTTTCTTTATCTGCTAATTGAGGCACATAATAATATGCAAGTTCTTCCATTGCATTTAATGCGGTGATGTCAAGGCTATCATAATTTTTTTGTTTGGCATGAAGGCCGGCAGCAATACCATTTATTTCATCCTTATACTCACGGTCAAGCTTATCCCATAAAAAATTGCGTGCACACTGTCTGTAAAATTGCCAGTCTTTTTTTGTTTCATGTGCCAGGAAATAACCAAGCATTTGTATCGTAGTATCTATTTCATTTGAAAGAAGATAGCCATGCTGGTAACCAATATCAGAAGGTAAGCCTTCAAGATGCACATAAACCCATCCATTCTTATTCTCACGTGAAGCTTTTGCTAAAGGATCTGCTTTAGCCGGAGTGGTTTCACTAGATAATTTTTCTTTGTTTGAAGAAGACTGGCAGGAAACGAAGAAAGAAAAAATTAAGATAAACCATAAACGTAGTGGAATAAGTTGTTTCATTATGATGTTAGTTTAAGATATAGTAAATATAATAGTTTCATTAACAATTTTACGGGCCGACAAATAAAATTTGCTTCATGTGCATTTGTGTGCAGCAAAAATAATATTCTAAGAAAAGGAAATAATTTATAATCTTCAAGCTATAATTTTTCAAGTAAACTTTTAAAAACAGTTTACCTAAGAGTTGCTATTTTTATAGAAAAATCAATGGTAAATCAACAACAATTATTTATTAAAATGGCTCTTGACCCATGGAATACTCAGGTTGCGAGGGCTGATAAATTGTTTAATACTCTTTCAGATGAGCAATTACAGGAAGAAGTTGCAACCGGCAGGAATACCGGCGTATACCTGTTAGGGCATCTTATTGCGGTACACGATGCATTGTTTCCATTATTAGGATTAGGTGAAAAGTTATATCCGCAACTTGAAGAAACTTTTATAAAAAGTCCGGATAAGTCAGGATTTGAAAAGCCAATAATAAAAGATTTAAAACATTACTGGAACGAAGTGCATAATAAATTATCGCAACATTTTAATCAAATGACCGCTGAAGAGTGGTTTCAAAAACATAGCTCGATAAGCACTGAGGATTTTCAAAAAGAGCCTCATAGGAATAAATTGAATGTACTACTAACCAGGGTAACTCATCTTGCATATCATTTGGGGCAATTGGCTTTTTTGAAAAAATAATAGTAAAAAAATTCAACGCCAATACTGGTATATTGGTCAGTGATCATTTAAGGGCAACCCTGTCGCCTGGAATTCTTTCCAGTTAAGGTATTCGGGTGCAACGCGATGCTCGACCATAGTAATACAATTGGTAACAGGGCATATAAGCTGGCAAAGGTTGCAGCCCACACATTCAGCTTCCTTAATTGCATAAGTATTGTATGGATCGCCGTGCGAGAGACTAATTGCCTGGTGGGCGGCATCTTCACAGGCAATGTAACACAGACCGCAATGAATGCATTTATCCTGCTTGATATGAGCAACATGATGGTAGTTGATATCGAGATCTTCCCAATGTGTAAGGGTAAAAACAGATTTACCAATAAAGTCATTTAAGGTTGAAAAACCTTTTTCATCCATCCAGTTACTCAAGCCTTCGCAGAGATCTTCAATAATCCTAAACCCATACTTCATAACGGCGGTGCATACCTGCACATTGGAAGCGCCAAGCAACATAAACTCCACTGCATCTTTCCACGTACTAACACCACCGATACCCGAAACAGGGACTTTATTGGTGGTTTCATCCTGGCTGATTGTCGCTAAAAACTTTAATGCAATCGGTTTTACGGCCGGGCCACAATACCCACCAAACACGCTTTTGCCGGCAACATAAGGATTGGGAACAAGCGTATCGAGATCAATACCTGTAACTGACTGTATTGTATTGATAAGAGAAAGTGCATTGGTGCCCGCTTCTACACAAGCTTTGCCTGCTGGCACCACCGAATGTACATTGGGGGTAAGCTTTGTAATAACAGGAATAGTTGCGGCTTCCATCACCCATTCAACAACCATTCTGGCAATTTCAGGATCCTGGCCTACAGTAGCGCCCATTCCCCTTTCCGTCATTCCATGGGGGCAACCAAAATTTAATTCCAAGCCGTGAGCCCCGGTATCTTCCACTTTTTTTATGAGTTCGTGCCAGCTTTGTTTGTCATTATCTGCCATTAAAGAAACGACCATTGCCCGATCAGGAAATTCTTTAAGCACCTCTTTGATTTCCTGCAGGTTTAATTCCAACGGTCGATCGCTTATTAATTCAATATTATTAAAGCCCATCACCCTTGCACCATTGAAATTTACCGCAGAATATCTCGAAGAAACATTCTTAACCTGGGTGCCGAGTGTCTTCCATACAACGCCTCCCCATCCTGCTTCGAATGCTCTTAATACATTTATTTTTTTATCAGTGGGTGGTGCACTGGCCAGCCAGTAGGGGTTTGGAGATTTTATACCGAGAAAATTAGATTGAAGATTTGCCATAACTATTTATTTTTCACGGTAAGTCGAAGGAATAAAATAAATTTTCTTCGCAACTTGCTCTTTTACGTGAGCTTTTATTTTAAATTCAAAAATTTTAGGATCGATGCCGCCCCCTCCTTCCCCGCCTGTACTGCATCTACAACTTCTTTTCCACCATTAACCGCATCGCCACCGGCGAAAACGCCCTTAATATTTGTTGAATAATTTTCTCTTAAAAGAATCTTACCACGGTTATTTTCAATACCATTTTCATTTACCAAACCAATGAAAGGGCTTTGGCCGGTTGCTTTTATAACCATATCCACATCAAGAATAAAAGTTTCTCCCGTAGAAATTGGCGCGGGCTTGCCCGAATAATCAGGCGCGCCCAATTTCATGACATCACAAATAAGCGCTTTAGCTTTTCCATTTTCTCCTATAATTTCCTTTGGAGCAGAAAGCCATTGCATTTTGCATCCATCAAGCAATGCAATATCCAACTCAACCTGCGTACAATTTTTTTCAGCTTCACTGCGTCTATAAACCATCGTTACTTCTTTAGCTCCAAGACGTTTCGCCTGGGTAGCTGCATCAATCGCCGTCATTCCCATACCAATAACTGCTACTTTATCACCTACCGGCACATTCGGGAAACCCTGAGTTCTGACGTCATAAATAAATTTAATCGCATCTTCTACTCCTTCAAGTTCTTCACCGGGAATGCCCAATTTATTTGCGAGCCCGACCCCAATGCCAAGATAAACGGCATCGTAATTCTGTTTCAATTCTTCAAGTGTAATATCCTTTCCAAATGCCTGATCATAATTTATATCAATTCCACCAAGTGACGTTATAAAATCAACTTCTTCTTCACAAAAAGCTGGCGTTACTTTGTAAGCAGCAATGCCGTAAGTCATAAGTCCTCCTCCTTTGCTTTCTTTCTCAAATATTGTTACGTCTATACCTTCCCGTGAGAGCACATGCGCACAGGAAAGCCCGGCTGGGCCTGCACCAACTATAGCAACTTTTTTAGCTTCCACCCCTATAACTATCGGGTTACGATCAAACAGTTTCCATTTTTCTTTCAATGGTTTATCAGTTGACCAGCGTTGAAGCTTCGCTATTTCGATGGGCTTTTCATCTAATAAATTATAAACACAATTCCCCTCGCACAATTTCTCAACTGGGCAAACTCTTGAGCAACCACCACCGAAAATATTTGAAATAAATATTGTATGAGCTGAGCCTTTGAGATTATCAGTAGTGATTTGTTTGATAAATTTGGGGATATCAATTTTCGTCGGGCAACCTTTTATACATGGCGCATCATAGCAGAACAAGCAACGGTTCGCCTCGACCAATGCTGCTTCTTTATTCTCAAAGGGCGGATGTATGTCAGTGAAATTTTTTTCGTATTCAGCCTTTGTTAATCTGTTATTTTTGATTGACATGAATTAATTAATGTGATGATGTCATAATTAGCCAATATGCTAATGTTAAGCAGACAATTTTTTTGCATTGGCACATTGGCTGATCAGCTAATTAGCTAATTAAAGTTCTACCAACTTTCCATACGTTTCGGGCCTTCTATCTCTAAAGAACTGCCAGGTGTTTCTAACTTCTTCTATCATATCAAGATCAAATTCTGTAACAAGTAATTCATCTTTATCTTCTGAGGCCTGTGCAAATATTTGTCCGCGTGGATCAACAAAATATGAAGAGCCATAAAACTTTCCGAGGTTCCATGGTTTTTCTTCGCCTACTCTATTTATACAACCCATAAAATATCCATTGGCTGCTGCATGTGCCGGTTGCTCAAGCTTCCATAAATACTGTGATAGCCCTGCAACTGTTGCAGAAGGATTGTACACAATTTCAGCTCCATTCAAACCAAGGCATCTTGCACCGTC
Source organism: Chitinophagaceae bacterium (assembly GCA_036007765.1). GTDB lineage: Bacteria > Bacteroidota > Bacteroidia > Chitinophagales > Chitinophagaceae > Ginsengibacter. The sequence goes on from DASYOM010000045.1 coordinate 7,884, forward strand.
AGGAAAGTGCCGATCGTAACAAATGTAGACTCCAATCTTTGCATACTTTGTCTGAAATACCGGATAGCCAAGGTTTCCGGGCTTAAAGAAAAATTTTTCCCAAAAGCCAGATGTATGCGGAATATGATTTTTTCTATACTTACCAAGATACGTCCCATCTGCATCAATCACCGCAGCGGTATTGTATAAAATACCTGCCTGCTCTCTTTCATAAACAGGAACAATCACTACCATGTTGTATTTTTTTGCATAAACTCCCATACGTTCAGTTGTTGGGCCGGGCACACTTTCAGCAGATCCATACCATGCTTTATCCTGCCCCGGGCAGAAATAAGGTGTATTAAAAATTTCCTGCAAACATAAAATTTGTACACCTTGTTTTCCTGCATCGTCAATTAATGGCAAATGTTTTTGCACCATTGCTTCTTTAATTTCTTCAATCGTTCCTTCGCCTTCTGTTTTGGGAAGAGACATTTGTATGAGACCGGATTTAATAATTCTTGGCATATTGTTTATTAAACTTTTAGTAATAAATCATTAAGAAAAAAGGTTAGGCTTATCAATATTATCCGGATTTTGACTAATATACTTTTCTATCAATTTTGAAACATATCCCACATATTCTTTAGATGGTTGTATAAAACCAATTACTTGTGCTTCGTCAAAAATTATGAAATCATCGTAATCACTTTGGGCCCTTTCATTCATTAAATTTTTAAAAAACGCCGCATGTGAAATATCAAATGTATTTTCTTTTACAAACTTTTCATTAAGAAGAGAAACTGTTCCGCTATGGGTTTTAGATACTAAATCTTTGGTTAACAATAAGGCGTGAAAACAACTATAATATAATCTGCTGATAAGAGAATTGTAAAATTTATTTTTCAACAAAGTATCAGCTTCCATCATGAACGCTGCGGACTTTTGCATTTTTAGTTTTATAGCTTCATTCCTTCTGCTCATAAGATGATGTATTGATCTGCTATGCCTAATTGTAACGAATAGTAACCCGGGTGTTTTTCCCAATCATCCTTTGTAGTTATTAAAAAACTAAAATCAGATCCAACTGAAATACTTAATGGAAATAGTTTTTCGTCAATTAATCTTCTCGTTGACTTTGGATATTTTTTCTGTGTTAATACCAGTATATCCCAATCGCTTTCTTCATGAATTTTTCCTGTAACCCTGCTTCCAAATAAATAAACTTTTGCATCAGGTATTTCTTCCAGCACAACTGATTTTATTTTAGCCAATATTTCATCCTGGTTATACATTGCCTTTCTTTTAATAATCCCTCTATATCATATTAGTCACCTTTTTTCTCTTTATAAATTTACCAAATCCCTTTTCAATTTTACATTCATTATTATTAATGGCAATCTTCCCTCTCAACAAAACAGTTTTTACTTTACCTGTTACTTCCCATCCTTCGTAACCTGAATAATCTACATTCATGTGATGCGTTTTTGCAGAAAGTGTATGCTTTTTCTTTGGATCAAAAATTACAATGTCGGAATCGCTGCCAATTGCAACTGTTCCTTTACGGGGAAACATCCCAAATATTTTCGCAGGATTGGTGCAGGCAACTTCTACATATTTATTTAAAGAAATTTTTTCTTTCGCGACACCTTCACTATATAATAATTCCATCCTGTTTTCAATTGCGGGATGTCCATTGGGAATTTTGGAAAAATCTTTTTCACCCATTTTCTTTTGCTCCCACATAAAAGGGCAATGGTCGGTTGCAACAACATTTACCAAACCCTGGTTAATGCCTGCCCAAAGTGTTTGCTGATCTTTCTTTTCTCTTAATGGCGGACTCATTACCCATTTAGCTCCTTCAAAATCGTTTTCATAAACTGATGCATCAAGCAATAAATATTGAATGCAGGTTTCTACAAATAATTTTTGATTTCTTCTTGTAGCATTGCGCACCGCATTCAACGCGCCTTCGCAGGTGAGATGAACTATATAACCGGGACAACCGGTATAGTTTATCATATCAACAAATCTTTCAGATGCTTCAGCCTCGGTGACTTCAGGTTGTGAGAGGTAATGATATAATGGAGAAAGATTTCCTTCATCGCGGTTTTTTTGAATCAAATAATCAATCATGTCGCCATTGGTTGCGTGAACTGTTACCATGCCACCTTGTTTTTTTACTTCTTCCATCAGCCCAATCATCTGCCTATCATCAATCATTAAAGCACCTTTGTATGCCATAAATGTTTTGAAAGAAGTGATACCTTCTTCTTCTATGAATTCTTTTACTTCCTTTTTTGTTTGTTCATTAAAATCTGTCACTGCAATGTGAAAACTATAATCGCCGACCGCATTTCCTTTTGCCCTGTTGTTCCATTCAAGTAACGCTTCATGTAAGGAATGCCCTTGTTTTTGCAGTACAAAATCTATTACCGTTGTCGTACCTCCAAACAATGCAGCTCTTGTTCCTGTTTCATGTGTGTCACTGGAGAAGGTTCCCATGAAAGGCATATCCAAATGCACGTGCGGATCAATACCACCGGGAAAAATCAACATGCCGGATGCATCAATTTCTTCGTCAGCTTTCACATTCAACTTTTTACCTATAGAAGAAATAGTTTCACCTTCAATGTAAATATCTGCAACATAATCATCGGCTGCTGTTATAATTCTTCCGTTTTTAATTAATACTGACATGAATACTTTTTTGAATAACTCAATCTAAGAAAATTGTCCAACAATATCAACATGTCTTGCCTCTGTCAAATCAATTTTGTATTTTCTCATTTGCAGGTAATAGATAATACTGGAAACAAAAAATCCCACAAACCATGCATAATTGTATATATGCGAAACCCACGCAGGTACTGCATCCTGGGTTATTGCTTTAACAGTTGTAAGGAACCCGGGTATGTTTGGCAAAATACCTGCAAGCAAAGCAATAATTGCAGCCGTATTAAAACCATTTAAGAAAGTATAAATTCCTTTGTGCCGGTAAAGTTCTGTCGTATTAAGCACTTGATTCCTGATGAAATAATAATCAGCGATCATAATACCACCTACGGGCCCAAGTAAGCTTGAATAGCCAACAAGCCAGGTGAAGATATATCCCGAAGGATCCGCAATTAACTTCCATGGAAAAATTAAAATGCCTATAATGCCTGTGATATATCCACCTTTTCTGAAATTAATTTTAGAAGGGGCAAGGTTAGCAAAATCATTTGCCGGGCTTACAATATTTGCAGCAATGTTTGTAGCTAATGTGGAAATAGCCACAGCAATCATTGCAATGCTTATAATTAATTTACTGCTGAATTTTCCTGCCAGTACTAATGGGTCCCAAATAGTTTCGCCGTACAAAATAACTGTGGCTGATGTAACAACAACTCCAATAAAAGAGAATAACGTCATTGAAGTTGGAAGGCCAATCGCCTGTCCTTGTATCTGCGCTTTCTGGCTTTTTGCATAGCGTGTAAAGTCAGGAATGTTTAATGAAAGCGTTGCCCAATAACCAACCATACCCGTCAACGCGGGAAAAAAGAAATTCCAAAATTGTTCATTTGTCTTGAATTTAGAAGACTCTTTTAAAATAGGTCCAAGCCCATGAACCGCATAAATCGCCCAAGCCAGAAGTGCCAACGCAGCGATTGGTAAAAAAAATGCTTTAAATACTAATAGCTTTTTAATACTATCAACGCCGAGATAAACCACGAACATATTCACGAGCCAGAAAATAAAAAAGTAATTGCTGGCCCTGTTTGCAATCCAAACGACGCAGGAAAGATTTGCGGCATTGTTTCAATTGCGGGTAACCATAACCGTAACATTTGGTACAACGCGAAACCGCCTATCCAGATTTGAATACCAAACCATCCACAGGCGACAATTGCCCGCAGCATTGCTGCAATGTTTGCTCCCTTCACGCCAAAGCTGGCTCTTGCAAATACAGGAAATGGTATTCCATATTTAGCCCCTGCATGGCCATTTAAAATCATCGGAATTAATACAATAGCATTTCCTAAAAAAATGGTAAGTATTGCCTGCCACCAGTTCATGCCACCACCTATTAAAGAGCTTGCAAGTATGTAAGTTGGGATACATAAGCTCATGCTTATCCAGAGAGCGGCATAATTCCAAGTGTTCCATGTACGTTTGATTTGTGGAACAGGTGCGAGGTCTTCGCTGTAGAGTGAGGAGGAATGTATATCTGCAACATTTTTTTGCATGAGGTATCTTTCGTGATAATATTCAAATCATATCTATGTGACATATTCATCTGCAATAGAAATTGCTTCCGATATTATGGCAAGGCCCTCATCTATTTGTTGTTTGGTAATGCAAAGAGGTGGCGCTATAAAAATATAATTCCACCTTACAAAAGTGTACATGCCCAACTCTCTAATTTTTGAAGCAACTTTATTCATCACTGCCATTTCACCCGGCTTTGCATTGAATGGTGCCATAGGTTCTTTAGTAGTTTTATTTTTTACTATTTCAATACAGCCTAACAAACCAGTATTCCGCCAGTCACCAATGCATGGATGTTCCATTTTCATCTTTTCTATTTGCACATTCATATATTTTCCCATGGCTATGCCATTCTCTATAAGATTATCTTCTTCATAAATTTTTAATACTTCCAAAGCGGCAGCGCAGCATACAGGATGCGCAGAATAAGTGAGCCCCAGCGGAAGCATGGTATCATCATATTTTTTGGCAATTTTATCAGATACCATTAAACATCCAAAAGGCAGATAACCGCACGTTAATCCTTTCGCCATTGCAATCATGTCAGGAATAATATCATGATTTTGAAAACCAAACCACTTACCCGTTCTTCCAAAGCCGCTCATTACTTCATCCATAATTAAAAGAATGCCATGCTTATCGCAGAGTTCTCTTACTTGTTTTAAATAACCAACAGGATATTTTAAACAACCCGAAGTACCGGATTCTCCTTCGAATAAAATCGCCGCAATATTATTCGGGCTTTCATAAGTGATGACTCTCTCTAACTGGGCAATGCTTTCCTTTAATAAATTTTCTTCACCATATTCCCATCTGTATAAATAAGGCAAATCAAAATGTACAAAATTTGTTGCCTGTTGAGAATCTACAGGAAGCTTTCGTGGGTCGCCGCTGGCGGTCATTGCGACATTTGTAGAACCATGAAACGATTGATAACGGGTTAAAATTTTATGCCGGCCTGTATAAAGCCTTGCCAGTTTGATTGCATTTTCAATTGAATCCGCTCCGCTTAAAGTGAAGAATGCCTTGTTCAAATCACCTGGGCAAATGGCTGCTAATTTCTTCCCAAGTTCTCCCCTTGCCTTAGTAACACATGATGGCGTAACATAACTTATTTCATGCATTTGTTCCATAACGGCTTTGGTTACACGCTGGTCTCCGTGGCCAATATTTACGTTCATTAATCCCGAAGAAAAATCAATGTACTTTTTACCATCATAGTCATATAAATACACACCTTCACCATATTTTACAGCAATAGGGTTTGTTCCCTTTTGCTTGCTCCAGGAAAATAAAGTGTAATCCTGGTTGTTTTGAATAATGTCTTCAGTTTCTGTGTTAATTGGAATAATTTTTTCAATAGTGTTCATAGTATAGTTTTATTTATTTGCTTACTAATACTTTATGTTGGAATGCTTGTCACTAAAAAACCAATTCGCCATTTTCAGTCTTTATTACCAATTCCTTTTTATTACTCTCTTCTACTCTTCCAATAATTTGTGCATCAATTTTAAATAATGCGGCCTGTTCTATAATCTTGGCAGCATAATCTTCATCAGTATAAATCTCCATTCGGCAACCCATGTTAAACACCTGGTACATTTCCCTGTCATCAGCATTGCTTGCTTTTTTTATTTCCTGGAAGATTGGTGGAGGGTGAAATAAATTGTCCTTTATTACTCTTACATTTTCAGGAATGTATTTTAAACATTTTGTTTGGCCACCACCGCTGCAATGTATAAGGCCGTACACTTTATCAAAATCATTTTCCAAAATATTTTTCAAAAGAGGAGCATAAGTTCTTGTTGGTGACAGAATGTCTTTAATATCGGCAATATTATTACTCCCTATATAAACCACTTCGCTAATTAATGAATTGTCATAGCTCTCTTTATAATTTTCAGCATAATATTTACCAAGCAAATCATGCCGGGCAGAAGTTAAACCGTTACTTCCTATCCCGCTATTATAATTTTTTTCATACGTCGCTTTGCCAAACGATGCAAGCCCAACAATTACATTTCCCGCTTTTATTTTTTCGTTTGAAATAATTTTTGATTTTGGCCACCGTGCCATCATAGTTCCATTCACTGCAATGGTTCGTACAACATCTCCCACATCAGCAGTTTCACCGCCCAGGTAGTGTATATTAATCCCAAAAGTTTTCATAAGATCAAAAAAATCCTGTGTGCCATCAATCACCTGCTCCAGCACTTCTGCGGAAATAAGATTTTTATTCCTGTCAATGGTTGAATTAAATATTATGTTGTCATAAATACCCACACATAACAGGTCATCGAGATTCATGACTATGGCATCCTGTGCAATTTCTTTCCATACAGAAGCATCTCCTGTTTCTTTCCAATATAAATAAGCAAGAATACTTTTTGTACCGGCACCATCCGCATGCATAACGTTTATAAAACTTTTATCACCTACTAAATAATCAGGATAAATCTTACAGAATGCTTTTGGGAAAATTCCCTGGTCCAGGTTTTTAACAGCAGCATGCACTTCTTCTTTTTGTGCAGAAACCCCACGCATTGAATAAAGTGACATGATTATGTTTTGATTCATGTAAAAATATAAAATATCATCATGCTATCTTCGATTACCTAAAGATGAAATTTAATTTCATCTAATTTTGCAATTCAGTATGCAGGTACACAGGGATATAAATAACTTACCTCTTTTTAATAATGCCGTAATTACCATTGGCACTTTTGACGGCGTGCATACAGGCCACCTCCAGATCATTAACCAACTAAAGAAACAAGCAGAGGCAATAAATGGAGAAACTGTAATTATTACTTTTCATCCACACCCAAGAATGGTTTTAAAAAATCCTGTATCAACAAAGCCTGGCAAAGCTTTTGAAGAAATTAAACTGCTCAATACTCTTTCAGAAAAAACTGAGCTTTTGAAAAAGCAAAAAATTGATCATCTTGTAATAGCACCTTTTACATTTGCATTTTCCGAACAATCTGCTCAGGAATATATCAGTGATTTTTTAGTATCAAAATTTCATCCTCATACAATCATTATCGGGTATGACCATCAATTTGGGAAAAACCGGAGTGGAGATTATAAATTATTAGAAAACTACCAGGACACCTATAATTATACAGTAAAAGAAATACCTGAGCATGTTTTACATAATGTAATTATAAGTTCTACCAAAATCAGGCATTCGTTATCTGAAGGAAATATTACTGATGCAAATGAAGCTTTGGGTTACTCATATTTTTTCGAGGGAAAAGTGGTTGAAGGAAATAAACTTGGAAGAACGCTTGGCTATCCTACAGCTAATATTGAAATAACAGATAATAGTAAACTCATTCCCCGCGATGGGGTTTATGCTGTGGAAGTATCAATAAATAATGACGAAACAGGCCTTAAAAACATCGCACATCATATTGGTATGATGAATATCGGTATAAGGCCCACAATAGGAGGAACCAAAAGAATAATTGAAGTGAATATTTTTGATTTTGATAAATCCATTTATAATAATACAATAAGAGTACATATTAAAAATTATCTGCGGCCGGAAATAAAATTCAGTGGGCTTGAAGAGCTTAAAATTCAATTAGCTGCAGACAAAAAAAATGCCCAGAAAATTCTGAATGCAGGTTAATTATAAGTTCCACCCTTAATGATTTTATATGCAAGTTCCTTTAGCAACGAAGCACCTGAAGCACCGTAATTATTAATACCAATACTTTTTAGATTATAATCATGCAGCAATAGAATAGCCTGCTCAGCTTCAGAATATGAATAATTTAGTAAGGTATCTATTGCCTGCTGTACAAGAAATGGATTATTAAAAAATAATGGTTTAAGCGCTTTTTCACTTTTATCATTCATTTGATAAATAACAATTATTTTACTGAAATAATTATACAAAGAAGGCAATAATAATTGAACTGGTGCGGCCTTGGGATTTGCATCGAAATACTGGATAATCTTAATAGCCTTGGCAAGATCTTTTTTACTTATGGCATGCTGCAACTCGAAAATATTATATTCTTTACTTACTCCAATGTATTGTTCAATATCATCTTCAGTTATATTTTTTCCTTTCCCTAAATTCATCGACAATTTTTCTACTTCGTTGGAAATGCGCGCAAGATCGTTCCCAACATGGTCAACCAGGAGCATTAACGCCCGTTGTGTAATTTCATACCCTTTCGATTGGAGGTAGCCGTTAGTCCAGCCGGGCAACTGATTATCATAAATTTTTTTCGATAAAAATATTTCACCGTGTTTTTTTATAACTTTTGAAAGCCGGCTACGCCCGTCAAGTGTTTTTCCTTTGTATGAAATCACTAAAACTGTAGATGCCAAAGGCTTTTCAATATAGCTTTCAAGTTTATCTATATCCTTCATTTGCTGTGCTTCTTTCAATAGGATTACCTGGCGTTCAGCAAACATTGGGTACCGCCTGCAAGAGTTTACTACATCCGCCCAGTTAGCATCTTTGCCATAATATATTGTGAGATTGAACTCCGCATCAGATTTTGCTAAAATTTTTTTCTCGGCATATTCCATAACCTCATCTATGTAAAAATCTTCCTCACCTTCAAGCCAGTAGACGGCTTTATAATCGTTTTTTTTCCAATCTGATAATATCGGCAAAGCACTCATTTACTCAAAGATAGCAGAATACCAATCTTTGGGATTTGTTGTGAAAAAATAGTTGAGAATTAATGTAACAGGTCTTTGGCATGGTTTTGGAAATTTCACTATAATAATCTATTTTAATTAAAAAATCTTATAAAATGAGTTACGAAAACTTTCCTAATAGTAATGTACCTGAGGAAAAACCGGTTGTGGTAGCCAATAATAACAATAGAAATATCCTTACGGCTATTCTGGTTATTATTCTATTGGGCACCTGGGGATATATAATTTGGGATAAAAATAAAAGCAAGCAGGAAAAACAGGAGCTAACATCACAAATTGTCGAAAGTGACTCTTCAAAAAATGAGATGCAGCGTGAACTGAATGATGCAGCATTGAGGCTCGATATGCTTAAAACATCTAATTCAAAGGCTGATAGTCTCTTACGCACGAAAGATAAAGATATAGAAGGCCTTAAATCAAGAGTACAAACCATATTAAATAATAAAAATGCAACCCAGGCGGAGCTTGCTGAAGCACGCAGGTTAATTTCTCAATTGAAAGGCAACATCGAAACATATACTGCCGAAATTGAATCACTAAAAACCGCGAATATCCAATTGACACAGGAAAAAAGGTTGGTAACCATTGATCGGGATGTTCAGAAGAAAAATTATGATTCTGCAACTACAGTCATAAAATCAAAAGAAGATGTGATTGACGTAGGATCAACTTTACATGCATCTGATTTTAAGATAGTGGGGATTAAAGAGAAAAAAAGCGGAAAGGAAAAAGAAACAACTACGGCAAAAAGAGTTGATAAATTAAGGATTTCCTTTAACATAGATGAAAACAGGATAACTCAAACAGGGCCGAAAGATCTATATGTAGCTATAACTTCTCCCGATGGAAGGCCTGTTGTAGTTGATGCATTAGGCTCAGGTAAATTCGTGACAAGAGATGGAATTGAAAAAGCCTTTACAAAGAAAGTCCAGATCAATTATACACAGGGCCAAAAAGAACCCGTGTCAGTTGAATGGTCACAAAATAGTGATTTTCAAACAGGAGATTACAAGATAGAAATATATAATAATGGCTTTAAAATTGGAGAAGGCGTGCGTTCTTTCAAAAAAGGCGGATTATTTAGCTAATATTTAATACAAATTTTATAAGGCTTTGAACCAATCCTATAAGATTAAATTCCCGCATTAATTGCCGGAATTTTTTTTAGGTATTATATAATTCTCAAAAATTTCTGGATTTTACTAAAATCGTTGATGAGGAGCTATCGTTAAAGAAGTAATTAATTTTTTAAGTAAGTAGTGAATTAAGTATTAGATAAAAATATTATCGTTAAAGAACAAGATTAGTTTTTTTTGTGCCTTTGTTTTAAAATTTCAATAACGCCTGCAAGTTTTTTTTCTTTTGCCTGTAAAAGAATTAGATAGTGAAATAATAAATCCGCTGCTTCATTCAAAAAAAGGTTTTCATTATCATCTTTTGATTCGATAATTAACTCGATAGCCTCCTCGCCCACTTTCTGTGCGATGGAATTTATTCCTTTGGCAAATAAAGAAGAAGCATAAGATTTAGGATCGTGGGTTTGTTTTCTGCTTGAAATAATATTTTCAAGTTCAGTTAAAAAATCATCAGTTGTATTTATCTCACCAAAGCAGGTATCCGCACCGGTATGACATACAGGGCCATCGGGCCGTGCCTTAACAAGAAGCGTATCGTTATCACAATCTGTTTTAATATCTATAAGGTGTAAAAAGTTTCTGCTCGTTTCGCCCTTCACCCATATTCTTTGTTTACTACGGCTATAAAATGTTACCAGTTTCGTATCGAGAGTTTGTTGCAAAGCCTGTGAATTCATATAGCCGAGCATCAATACTTTTCCAGTAAGATTGTCTTGTACAATAACGGGCACAACATTCCCAAGCGATTTTGAAAAATCGATCGACTTAAAAATTTCGGTAGTAACATCTTCTGCATTCATACTCTTACATTAATATTTTGATCAAATAAATATCGTTTCAATTTTGTTATTTCTATTTCTCCATAATGAAAAACACTCGCCGCCAGCGCGGCATCCGCATTAGCTTTGAGAAAAACATCTGAGAAATGCTGCATAGTGCCTGCGCCTCCCGATGCAATTATTGGAATTGAAAGATGTTCAGATAGAATCCCAGTTATATCTTCAGCAAAACCGTTTTTAGTACCATCGTTGTTCATCGAAGTAAGCAGAATTTCCCCTGCGCCCAGCTCTGTTGCCTGTTTTGCCCAATCGAAAGCTAATACTCCAGTTTTGATTCTGCCACCATTTAAATAAACATACCATTTACCATCCGCTTCTTTTTTAGTATCTATTGCAAGCACCACACACTGGCTGCCAAACTCGTTCGCCATTTCTTTTATAACAACGGGATTTTTAAAAGCAGCAGAATTTACAGAAATCTTATCAGCGCCATTCTGCAGCAATTCATAAGCATTGTCCACAGAAGAAATACCTCCGCCAACAGTGAATGGAATATTTATATGAGATGCAATGTTTTTTACCAGGACAACCAGCGTTTTTCTTTTTTCAACTGTTGCGGTAATGTCAAGAAAAACCAACTCATCAGCTCCCTGCAAAGAATAATACATTGCAAGCTCAACCGGATCACCTGCATCGCGAATGTTTTCAAAATTTATCCCCTTAACGGTTCTTCCATTATTTATGTCAAGGCATGGTATAATTCTTTTTGCGAGCATTGCTAATTTCTTATAAAGTTTTCCATTTGCTTTAATGTTATTCTTTCTTCATAAAAGGCTTTACCAATAATAGCGCCTTCACAACCTGTTTCTTTCAGCAATACAAGATCATCATAAGTTGAAACACCTCCACTGGCAATAAGCTTAATTGAAGAAAATTGTATTAAAATATCTTTATACAATTCAATTGACGGGCCCATTAGCATTCCATCTTTTGAAATATCGGTACAAAAAATTGTTTCTAATTTAAGAGCAATCAATCCTTTTATAAAATCAAAAAGGCTAATATCGGTTTCTTCTTTCCATCCATGTATTTTTATTTTTCTATCGAGCACATCGGCTCCAGGCAAAAACTTTTCAGCTCCAAATTTTACAATCCATTGAGCAAACAATTCAGGATCTTTTACGATCACGCTTCCCACATTTACAATTGATGCGCCCGCATTTAAAACAGAAGAAACATTCTCTGTGGATTTTAAACCTCCTCCAAAATCTATAACCAGGTTTGTTTTACCTGCGATATTTTCCAAGGTTTTAAGATTGTTAGAACCCTCTCCGGCAGCTCCGTCCAGGTCAACTATATGCAATCTTTTAATTCCAGAACCTTCAAAAGAACTAGCAACATCTACCGGATAGTTACTGTAAATAACTTTTTTTGAATAATCTCCTTTTGATAAGCGGACACATTTTCCATCAATTAAATCTATAGCAGGTATTAAATCCATTAAGAGATTTTTAAAAAATTTGAAAGTATATGCGCTCCGGCCAAAGCCGATTTCTCAGTATGGAACTGAACCCCGTAAAAATTATTTTTATGCATAGCCGCACTGTAAGGAATTATATAATCAGTAGTAGCTATTGTTTGCGGGGAAAGCGAAGCATAATAACTATGGACATTATATACAAATGAGTTTTCCCCAACTCCAGCAAATAAAGGAGAAGAAAGATTGTAAACAGTATTCCAGCCCATGTGAGGAATTTTCAATAAAAGCTTATTTTCGGGTTTCAAATTTTCAGAGAATTTTTTAACGGCAACATCAAAAATACCAAGGCAAACAGTATCTTCTTCTTCACTGTGATCACACATTAGTTGCAGGCCCAGGCAAATGCCCAATACCGGCTGCTGAAGCGATGTTATCAATTCATCCAAACCCGTCTTGTTCAAATATGCCATAGCGGAACCTGCATTGCCAACACCCGGAAATATTACTTTATCAGCAGCTTTTATTTCAGTATGGTCGTCTGTTACAACTGCGGCTATGCCTAATCGTTGTAATGCATATAACACACTTTGTACATTGCCTGCATTGTATTTTATAATAGCAATTTTCATAGTACGCCTTTTGTTGTTGGAAGGCTTTTATTTAGCGGATCTCTTTTTATTGCCATTTTAACTGATCTTGAAAATGCCTTGAAAATGGATTCGATTTTATGATGCTCATTAGTGCCTTCAGCCTTGATATTTAAATTGCATTTAGCTGTATCACTAAAGGATTTAAAAAAGTGGTAAAACATCTCTGTTGGCATCTCTCCTATTTTTTCACGCTTGAATTCAGAGTCCCATACAAGCCAACTCCTTCCTCCAAAGTCAATAGCAACTTGTGCGAGGCAATCATCCATAGGAAGTGTATATCCATATCTCTCCATTCCTCTTTTATCCCCCAGCCCCGTTAATAAAGCTTCCCCCAAAGCTATGGCCACGTCTTCAATGGTATGATGCTCATCAATATGAAGGTCACCTTTGCAAATAATATTTACATCCATGCCGGAATGCTTTGCAAGCTGCTCAAGCATGTGGTCAAAAAAGCCTAAGCCGGTTTGAATTTCAGCGTTGCCATGGCCATCAAGGTTAATATCTATTTCAATTTTTGTTTCATTAGTATTCCGAATATGAGATATTTTCCTTGGCGGCTCGCGGAGAAAATCATAAATATCTTTCCAATTTTGCGTTTCAAGAGCAATAATTTCTTTTAATGATTCTGCTGTTGCCTCTAATTCATGGCTTCCAAGGTTATCATAATTATTGAGCCAAAAGGCTTTGCAGCCAAGGTTTTTCGCAAGCTGTACATCGGTAAGCCTGTCGCCGATCACAAAGGAATTAGCAAGATCGCACCTGTCAGGATTCAAATATTCTTTGAGCATTTCGGTACCAGGCTTTCTTGTCAATTTATTTTCATAAGGGAAAGACCGGTCTATAAATATTTCTGAAAAAGTAATTCCCTCGTTATCCAATGTCCTCAAAATAAAATGTTGTATGGGCCAAAAAGAATCTTCAGGAAAAGCAGCTGTGCCAAGACCGTCCTGATTAGTAACCATCACAATTTCAAAATCAAATTCTTTTACAATTTTACCAAGGTATTCAAACACGTGAGGATAAAACTCCAGTTTGGTAAATGCATCGAGCTGGTAAGTTGGCGGCGCTTCTTTTATGAGTGTTCCATCCCTGTCAATAAATAAAACTTTTTTACTCATCCTTATAATTTTTTAATGCTTCAATTAATGTCTTATTTTCCCCTGGTTTACCAACTGTAATCCGCAGGCAATTTTCACACAAAGGCTCTTTGCTCCTGTTCCTTACTATAATTTCTTTAGCTGATAAGTATTTATACAAATTTTGAGCATCGTTAGCTTTAATTAAAATAAAATTTGAATCGGAAGGATAAATCTTTTTAATAAAATTAAACTGCAGTAATTCATTCCCCAGAATATCTCTTTGCTCCACAGTAAGTTTTATATTCTTATTTACCTCATCAATGCCTGATAGCGCCGCCCTGCCAAGTTGCTGCGAAGCTTTATTAATGTTGTATGGAGGCTTTACTTTATTGAATAATTCAATAATTTTTTCAGAAGCGAAACACAAACCGAGCCTTAATGCAGCAAGTCCCCAGGCTTTGGAAAGAGTTTGCATTACTATCAAATTTTCATATTCAGTAAGTTCCTGAAGGAAAGATTTTTGGCGTGAATAATTAATATATGCTTCATCAATAATTACAAGGCCGGGGAAATTATTAATTAAAGCTTCAACATCAATGCGAGTCATGTCATTACCTGTAGGATTGTTGGGCGAGCAAATAAAAAGCAACCTGGTGTTACTGTCTACCTTTTTTAAAATTGCATCAACATTAAGTTGAAAATCCTGAGTAAGCATTGCTTCCTGTATCTGTACATCATTTACATTCCCGCTCACGCTGTACATACCATACGTAGGCGGACAGATGATCACATTGTCTTTTCCCGGCTCACAAAAAATGCGGTAAGCAAGATCAATTACCTCATCGCTTCCATTGCCTATAAAAATATTTTGCGAAGGAATGCCTTTAATTTTTGAAAGCTCCTGCTTTAGCGGCCATTGTAACGGATCCGGATAGCGGTTAAAGTTTTCCGGGAGGGGTGAGCCAAAAGCATTTTCATTGGCATCAAGAAATATGGATGCGCTGCCGCTATATTCACTCCTTGCTGATGAATAAGGTTTTAGATTCTTTATGTTTCTTCTTACCAGGCTATCAAGATCAAATGTTCTCATACTCCTAACGTTTTTAAGCGAATGCTCACGGCACTTTTATGAGCATCGAGCCCTTCTGCATCGGCCATCGTTTGCACTGACGGCCCGATATTTTCTATTCCTTTTTTACTTATTTTTTGAAAGGTGATTTTTTTTACAAAGCTATCGACAGATACACCGCTGAAAGTATTCGCTGTTCCCCCCGTTGGCAAAGAATGATTAGGGCCAGATGCATAATCCCCGGAGCTTTCTGACGAATAATTCCCTAAAAAAACACTTCCGGCATTTGACACATATTTAGAAAGTTTTTTTGCATTTTTAGATGCGATAATTAAATGCTCAGGGGCATACAGGTTTAGAAAATCAAACGCGTTTTGTGTATCCTCGATCAAGATAAGCCTGCTATAAACCAGGCTTTGATTTATAATATTTTTCCTTGACAACGAATTCATTTGAATACTGATTTCAATTACGACATTTTCTATAATATCAATATTTGTCGCAACCAGCACAACCTGGGAGTCGATACCATGCTCTGCCTGGCTCAAAAGATCAGTGGCTATAAATGCAGGAACGGAGGTTTCATCAGCATACACAGCAAGCTCACTCGGACCAGCGAGCATATCAATGGCTGTGCCCTCAAAGCTTACTAATTTTTTTGCACAGGTTACATAATTATTTCCCGGCCCGAAAATCTTATCAACCTTTAATATACTTTCAGAGCCATACGCCATTGCAGCTATAGCCTGTGCACCGCCTACTTTGTAGACATTTGTTAGTCCGAGGGTTTTAGCAACAAAAAGTATAGTTGGATTTATCTTGCCGTCTTTGCCCGGCGGTGTGCAAACAATTATGTTTTTGCATCCCGCCAATTGTGCAGGAATGCCAAGCATAAGCAAAGTCGAGAATAAAGGGGCAGTACCGCCCGGAATATATAAGCCGACATTTTCTACCGGGACATTTTTTCGCCAGCATGTGACGCCGGAGGAAGTTTTAATTTTCTTAATTTTTTTTACAACTTGTGCAGAATGAAATTTTTCAATATTATTTTTCGCCAATAAAATAGCATCTTTTAACCCTATTTCAATATTATTTGCTGCTTCTTCAATTTCTTCCCCGCTTACCAATAAACCTTCCGGCGCATAACCATCAAATTTTAAAGAATACTTCGATATGGCAGCATCGCCGTTTTCTTTTACATCCGTTAGAATTTCAAAAACCATTTTTTCTATTATTGAAGTGGAAACCTGTGGTCTCTTAACTATTGAGGGCCATAATTCTTTCCCGGGTTCTATAAGTATATTATTCATCTTTCTGTTTTTATAGTATCATCTTTTCTATTGGTACAACAATTATTCCTTCTGCTTCAAATGATTTCAATTTTTCAATAATGCTCCAAAAATCATTTTCATTTACTACACTTTGTACGCTGCTCCAGCCACTTTCAGCCAGCGGCACTATTGTAGGGCTTTTCATTCCTGGTAATATTGCTGAAATATTTTTTAATTGAGAATTGGGCGCATTTAACATGATATATTTATTATGCTTGGCGGTTTTAACGGCATCTATTCTCAGCAATAAGTTTGATAATATTTCATTTTTTTCAGGCGCCAGGTTATGCCTCGCTATTAATATTGCTTCTGATTTTAAAATAACTTCTACTTCTTTTAAGCCATTTGTAAAAAGTGTACTGCCACTACTAACAAGGTCGCATATCGCTTCCGCAAGCCCGATTCCGGGGGCTATTTCGACTGAGCCGCTAATCTCGTGAATTTCAGCATCAACATTTTTATCATCAAGAAATTTTTGCAACAAGCCTGTATAAGAAGTTGCTATCTTCAATCCCTGAAGGTCAACAGCACTTTTGTAATCCATACTTTTAGGAACTGCAATACTTAGCCTGCACTTTCCAAACCCAAGCCTGTTCATTAATTCCACATCTTTATTTTTTTCAAAGACTACATTTTCACCAACGATACCTATATCAGCAACTCCATCGTAAACATATTGAGGAATGTCGTCGTCTCTTAAAAAATATGCCTCCAATGGAAAATCCATAGAAACGGCTTTCAATTGCCTGTTGCCATTGTTAAGCTCAATTCCACATTCTTTTAAAAGCTGCAACGAATGTTCATACAATCTCCCGGATTTCTGAACAGCTATTTTTAACATGATAGGTATTTTAAATAAAAAAAAGGCTCACTAATCAGTAAGCCTTTTTTTGAAAATATGATCATTACATATTCAACAACATAGCTTACCCGCTGGTAAAAAAATGATGGTGATGTATGTAAATTGTTTGATTCATTTGAGACGCAAAGTAAAGAATGAAAATTTAGTTAAACAAAAAAATTTTTAGGGTCATTGAGTTGACCTAAATCATGTTAATTGAAATAGAATTTTAAGATTAATGTTTATGCCAAATAGATATGTCGCAATCGCCTGATCTTTTTGCCACTCTGATATTCATATTCATTCTTAAAATTTAAATATTAAATTTATTGAGACTACTTTATGAGTGAAGAAAAAAATGACTCAGTAAAAGTTCTGAAGACCAAGCTTTCCGTTTTAATGACACATCAAATGCTAATGATATATAGAATACCAATAAAGATATTCTGCCTTCAAACAGGTAAGCTCACAACAGGCTCTGGTTAAAACTGATCAACTGCAATCTAAATCAACTGGCTCTCAAAGCCACGATTTATCTTCTATTCCAACAGAAGGATCACGGCCCAATGAAAAATTTTACAACCAACAACTGATAACATGGGAGTACATCATCATCCACACGTACATCATTCTAAAAAATGGAAAAACTATTTGTATGAATTTCTTATGCTTTTCCTTGCAGTGACAGCAGGATTTTTTGTTGAGAATTTGAGGAAAATTATATTGAGCATCATAGAGCAAAACAATTTTCAAGACAATTATCCGGCATTGAAAAAAATAAAGAAAACTAGGTTGGTATTGAAAAAAGAATACGATCTTGAATAATTTTTCAACCTGTAACCCAGGCTTGTGAGAGTAAGTTTTATCACGGCAGATTGTTGGTAATAAATATTGTTATCTTACGTGCATTAAATAAAATATATGAAAGTCATCTCTTCAAAAACACATGGAATTTTAGATTATGCAACTGTAATTTTTTTATTGGCTTCCTCTGCATTATTTAAAATGGAAGCTCCGCTAAGTACTATTACATATACGCTGGGAGTTGTGCATTTATGCCTTACCGTACTCACAAATTTTGAAGCCGGCTTAATAAAAGTAATTCCATTTAGAATTCATGGACTAATTGAAGTAGTCGTTGCATTGGGATCAGCAATTCTTGCTTTCTGGTTTTATGAACACGTAAATACGCTTGGATTTTATTATTACATGGCACTTGCTATTATTATCCTGGCTGTGTTTATTTTAACCGATTTTAAATCAGCTCCCGATCAAAATAAAAGACTTTAATTACTTATCTAATTACCGGTTTGATTTGGAGTTGGCGTCTTATATTTATTTAAGGCTTCTTATGTTAACCTTCTTAATTTATCCTTGGTTGGAAATAACATTTTACTTTCTACACCTTCATGCTTTTTGATATTAAAATATACAAAGCACTTATCATGAATGACTATAAAGGTGCGCCGTACGCTGAATGGATAAAGACCGGTGAGAAAACTATTGAAACAAGAATGCGATCATTTAAATATCGGGGCGATCTTGTGATCTGTTGCGGCAAAACAAATTCAATTAGCACAAATGCAGGCAAAGCATTGTGCATTGTTGACTTATGGAATATTCGCGATATGCAAAGCGATGACGAAAAAGCTGCCGGAGTATCATGTCGACCGGGAATAAAATCATTTCTCCTTAGAAACTGGCGGCACTTTAGTCGTGACTTTGAATTTGCACCGCAACGTGTTGCCGGTGCATGGCAAAGCATCTTTGATATAACCATTCCTGCAGATGTAGAAATAATTCCAAGACCTGACATTATACCTTTTGAAGAGAATGAATAGAATCACATTTGTTAGTGTAAAATCGGCAATATGAAATGATTGTTAAGCGATAAATAAGTTCTCTTATCTGTGTATATGCTAATAGCAAGGAGCAGAAGAGGACGCGGCGATTTTAATAGGTTGTATTAGCTAAATTTGCAATAATCATTGCTCATAGCCACGCTATTTAAACTCACAGAACTCACTCCAACTTCGGTAATTCACTCTCAACTCCATTCAGATTCAGTTTTATTTTACTCACTTTGCCGTTAGCATCTTTTACAAAAGAAAGCTTCGCATTTATTTCCATTATAATAAAATCTGTTTCTGAAAGCGGTGCCAGTTCCAGCTTTGACTGGCCGGCTGGTTGGGCATAGAGCTTATTATTTTCTTTCGAAACAGTGAGCACAATGTCAGGCTTGAATTGATACTTACCTATATCAATATCAAGCTTTGCAGGATCAATATTTATAACAGTTTCCTCCTTTATTTTTTTTGCATTGATCTCCTGGCCGTTTTGGAAAAGTGTGGCGTGAGTTACTTTGCCTTTATCATCTTTTGAATATTTCATTCTTGCGTCAACGACTTTAAAGAAAAACTCATCCTCAGAACCTGCCTTTGGAAATATTTCATATTTAGCCTGCCCGGTTAGCTGCGCATACAATTTATCATCTTCGTGCGATATAGTTATTATTGCAAAGCCAGACAGATCATATCTTCCAACATAAACATCCAGATTTTTAGGCTTCTGTGCTGATTCTTCATAAGATGGTTGCTTATCCATCTTATCCCATAAAAATACCTCAGCAATTTTATTAGGATCAAAATTTACTTCGGGCTCCGATGTATTTACAAACATGACTACGGTTAATTTTTCTTTTGGATAATAAGCAAGCTGTGTTAAAAATCCATTAAGCCCTCCGCTATGGCTTATAATATCTTCACCCCGGTATTTGCCCAAGCCTAATCCATATGCATAAAGTGGTGAAGCCTTCTCACCGCTATTTAAAACTACAGGTGTTTTCATGGCACTAAGGCTTTCATCTTTCAAAACTTTGCCTCCATACAATGCCTGGTTCCACTTTAGTAAATCATCTACCGTTGAGTATATAGCTCCTGCACCACCAGCCCAGGACATGTCCCAGTTTATTGCTTCCTCATATTTATTGTCTTTTTTAGTTAGTCCTTTTGCTTCATGCTCTAGCCTGATTCCTGCATAATGGACGCCGGTATTATCCATATGAAGGGGATCAAAAAAGTTTTTTCTGAGGTACTCACTATAAGGCATACCCGAAACGTTACTAACGATGTATCCTAATATAAAATAACCCGAATTATTATACATCCATTTCTCCCCCGGGTTAAAATCATAAGGATCTTTTTTTATTGCATTAACAAGGCTATCCGGAGAAATGGTCGTTGTCACTTTTTTTATAAAACCATCATTATTGGTATAAC
>DASYOM010000046.1:0-18984 GCA_036007765.1 Chitinophagaceae bacterium
ATATTGGGATGGGCTATTCTTTTTAAAAGTCAAGACGCGAATTTGTTATGAGATGAATTTTTGAATCGAATTACACGAATTAGATTTCCCTATTTTAAATAGTAATTCGTGTAATTCGTGTAATAAGTTATAAAAATGGAAAGAAGAAATTTTATAAAATCAACCTGCAATATTTGCCTGCTGGGGACGGCGGGTTTTCTTGCTGCACAATTACCAGCTTGCAGCCCTGCATCTTTCCCGGTTTTTAAAACAGATGTAAATGATAAAAAAATTACAATCCCACTGAGGCTGTTTGATCAATCACCTTTACAAATCGTTCGACCTAAAAATATGTTTTATGATATAGCAGTCCGGAAAAAAGAGGACAATAGTTATTCCGCATTATTACTTCTTTGTACGCATCAGCAAACACAACTAACGGTAACGGGCAATGGCTATAGTTGCCCGTTGCACGAGAGCAATTTCGATAAAAACGGAAATGTTATTAAAGGTCCTGCAGAAACAGCTTTGCATCATTTCATCACATCTGTTTCTAACAATAACCTTATTATTCAAATTTAATTTCTGCTCTTCTGTAAGAAGAATGATTTGAATTTTTTATTCAATTTAAATAGCAGGTATATAAACAACATAACCTCTTGGTGGTGCCCAAAATTCAGCAGTCCCTGATCCATCAGTCCTCTGTTCACTGGGAGTATCGGCATTATCCTTACCCCGCCAGGCATTCGGAATAAACCGTGTGCTCGCCCACTGTGTATTCACACGGCGCCCATTCCATCTTGCAGCATTATTTAAAACAAATATCAATCCTTTTTGATTCCCTGCTCCCCTGCGTTGCATTATATAAAGATCGTCATCGCAATAAAGAATGTCTGTGTGCCCTCCGGCGTATTGCTCATGCACTTTCACCAGGGCGGCAATGCCGCTGTTGTTTCCTTCCTGTGCAAGATCCCAATTAAAATAATCCTGCCAGAACACACAAGGATAACCTTCGTGAGCAAGTATGTAATCATACGCAAGCATCTTATCATTTACAATCGGATCAGTGCGTACAATATCGTGATTCTCCACGAACGTTACCGCCAAATCCGAAATTCCATTAGTAACCAGTGTTCCTCTTTCAATAAGCCTTTTTAGGCTGAATCCATACATATCACAAAGTTCTTTCAACCTGCCACGCAGTGGAAAATCAAATGCGGTCACAGGATTGGTGGTGTATGCGTTGGTTTCTCTCAGCCATTCGGTAATTGAAGTATCGGAATCCCAATATTCACCTACGCCGAAAGGGGAGAAGCCGGTTTTGTCATTTTTTTTATACAACCTTTCAAGTATCGCTGTAATGATCCATGCGCCATATCCTTTTACAAAATCATACCGCAAGCCATCAAAGCCAATATCTTCAATAAGCCAGCGTGCATATTCAACTAGTTCACTATACACATAAGGATTGCGATGACAGAGATCAGGCATGCCTTCAAAATCCTGGTCATCCATTATTTCAAAATATGTAGGATGATAGCAGGTCCAGTCACGGGCAAATTTCTTGCTTCCGGGATTATATTTTGTCCAACGTGTTTGCCCGTCAAATTCATTTATTTCCGTCTCATCGGCACCGTTAGTATGGTTCAATACCATATCAGCATATACCTGCATATCGAGTTGGTGAGCTTCATGTATAAGATCTTCAAGCTGCCTTCGGGAACCAAACCAGGTAGGCGTAGAAGTTTTTTGATCAATCTCTCCCAGGTCATAATAATCATACGGGTCATATCCCATAGACATTCCTCCAAGGTTAGCGGCTTTACAGGCAGGCGGTAACCAAAGCGCAGTGAAGCCAGCATCTTTTAGAGCCTTTACCTTTTCCTTTAAAAGATTCCACCATTCAAATTCTTTTGCTTCCAGTTTGGGACAGTCCCAATAGAAAGATTGCATGATTACACCCATGTTGATTCGTTTTTATTGTTTTAATTATTAACTCTTCAATTACTTTAAAAACAATCGTAAGTAAGAAAACCCTTATAATTTTTGTTTGGTTTTTTAAATAGGAAAGAGTTTGCAAAGTTATTTCAAATGGAATCAGGATACTTTTTAACTGAAGAAAAAGCTTTCGCGATCAGCAGGCATAAAATGATATAAGCAACATTATGTACTGACCACATATTGTCTGCCAGGCGCCAGCCTTCAGCTAACATGGCATCATAAAACAGGAATACAAAAAAGTTAACTACAACAAAAATACTTAGCCCGGTAACTACGTAAATATCGACACCAGCCATTAGAGCATCATTATCATTTTGGAGTTTTGATAAATAATACAATAAACAATAAACGAGAAGAAAAAAAGCTTCGCCGGTAAAAAGATTTGCGGCAATTTCCCTTTTACTCAAAAAGTTTTCAGATATGGTAAAATCAACAAATAAAAATATCACATAGATAACAGGGATAATTTTCTTGAGCGTGATATAATATCCCTGCTTCAATCCAATAAAAAAATAAGTGAAACACACAAACCTGATTACAGGATGAATGTTATATAAATAAATATTTTCATGCAGCCAATCGGGGAGGTAATCTTTAAAATCGCTTATAATGTCTCCGAATAAATTATGGGGAAAGCCAGCAGGATGTATATGATCACTGGCTTTAGAAAGCGTGGTTGATTTCTCTTTCCCGCTAAAACAAAAATAGGAATTAAAGGAGCCCAGGCTTCAGACCAGTTGAAAAATAATTTAAGTTTATCCAGCATTTTTATGATGACTTCCTGTAGGTTAAGATTAATTTAAAATGGAAAGCGAAAATAAATAGTATTAGCAAAATTAATCAGATTTCCAGGTGGGAATGGATTAAGGGTCAGAAAGAATTTTCCCTTAGGAGTTGTAAATTTTTCCATGTTAAAATCTTTGAAGATTAATTAATGGAATAAAGAAAAGTAATAAGATCCGTTATCAAAAGGGTGAAAACACTTTTTTTTAAAGCATGTCAATAATAAAGCTGGACGCTATAAAATGCCTGGCTTTCGGTCAGATGAAATGTTTTCAAGCAGGGAAGATAGTTATCCTTACGTCTAAAAACTATGTGCAATGTGTGGATAATTTTTTTTAATTTTTCAATATCGTAAACTCATCCCTCCTGTTTAGCTGCCTTCCTTCATCTGTCTCATTGGTCGCAACCGGTTTCGTTTCACCATAACCGTGAGAGGTAATCCGGCTACTGTTTATGCCTTGTGAAATGATGTATTCCATTACAGACCTTGCCCGGTTGTCGCTTAATTTGAAATTATATTCATCGCTGCCGCGGCTGTCAGTATGGGCGCTCATTTCTATTTCAATTTTAGGATTTTCAGTAAGCAATTTCACAACCCTGTTCAGCTCTATAAAAGATTCAGGGCGAAGGTCCCATTTATCAAAATCAAAAAACACATTGTTCAACCTTATAACCTGCCCTACTTCAATTGGGGCAAGATAAAGATCTTTATGTATCTCCTTATAACCTTCCTTAATTAATGAATCGAGGTTGAGATTTTCGGATATCGAAAAGAAATGATCGGCAGTAGCCCTTATGCTGTAATTCCTGTTATAGGGCAACACCATTTTAAATGAACCATCATAAGCATTAGATAATCCATTGCCTGCTTCTGCTCCGTCGGGTAAAGTTTCATAAACGAGGGAAGCGCTAAGAGGTTGTTTTGTTTTTGCATTGTACACATTGCCACTCACCAGTACTACGGGATCCGGCTTTTCTTTCTCGAGTAATTTAATGCGCACAATATCACTTGCACCATAGCTTTTTTCATCGGTTGTCATGTAAGCATATTCACCACCGGCATCCATCGTAAAAAATGCATCCCATTTAGGAGTATTGATAGGGCTGCCAAGGTTTACAGGGTCGCTCCATTTCGTCCAGCTATTATCGAGGCGCTTTGCCCTCCAGATATCATTATCACCAATGCCACCCGGGCGGTCGCTGCTAAAATATAATGTCTCACCGTCTGATGCGAGGTATGGGGTCATTTCATTATTCTTTGGAAAGTTGATTTTTTTTCCGAGGCTTTTTGGTTCGCTCCAGGTACCATCGTCAAGTAAAAAACAAACATAGATATCATTGTTACGGCTTTGATAATTTTCCGACATGTACAGGAGCAAAGTTTTTCCGTCACTGCCCATAGTTGCCCCATACTGAGCACCACGGTCATACTTTCCATAATTCCTTATTTTCAGCATTTCAGGAGTGCTCCAGTTACCAGATTCGGTGAGGTAACACAGGCTTACGCCATTGCCCATATAGTCGCCATTTTCAAAAGCATTTCTTATCAACAGCTGGTTATTATCCGGTGATATCCAGAAGACTGCATTGTAATCTACGTTATTCAATGGCTTGCCAAGATGTACCGCCTTACTCCATAAACCGGATGAATCCTTTTCTGAAAACCAGATGTCCTGCGAGTTAGGCATGGTGTTATAATTGGTATTGTGCGGATCGTTCTGCCTTATAAAAAATAATAAATTTCCATCTGCAGAAATGGTGGGCCTTAATTCTGCAAGGCCGGTATTTATTTTATTGCCTATGTTCTCAATTTTAACGATGGTTTCAGCTTTGATTACCATTTCTTTTTGTGGTATCAGGCCGGCAGTATCAGCAGATGGCTCTTTGTGCGGTTGCGCTGAGGCATATTGAATGCAAACAAATAGTAACAGATAAAAATAAAGTTTTTTCAAGGGACGGAAAATTAGTCAGGGGAATAACGGAAAAGAAGGGATAATATTTTTTAAGTTAATCCCACAAAGAATACTAAGACTACAAAGAAAGCAAATTGAGGTTAGTCTATTTCCAGATAATAGTATAAAGTTTAGGCTTTGCGGCAAAACAATCTTAGGAGGTTAGTAACAATACAAGAAAACCTTAGTGACCTTTTCGTCTTTGTGGGATATGCGTTACTTAATAAAAATTCTGTACTGAAAACCTCAGCAAAAAATTACCTTTGGAAGCATCGCTTTTTGGAAACAGCGTTTGTATGTAACCAATATCAAGCCTTGAATTCACTATGTTTATTTGGAGGCCTGCTCCTGCTGCAGACCATATTTTATCATCCGCATTCCGCTTGTTAATTTCTCCAAGATCAAAAAATACTATTGGCTTAATACTATAAATATTGGCACGATCTGCCAGGTAATCTATTGTTGGTTTAATATCTTTATTTACAATACGCTCCGCGGCTGAATCAGCCGCATCATCGGAAAGGCCTCCATTTAGCGCAAGATCATCTGCTATAAAACTTTTTGCAGTTGTTACTTGTCCTTTTATAGCACTGCGCATTGTAATGCGCCGGGGCTCTTCCTGGATAACAATATCAGGAATTAATGGGCGGGCCCATTTTGCAATTGGAATAGAAAAATTTAAATTGAATCCCCAATACATAGTTCCACCGAAAACGGAATTAGATGCTGCAAACAATCCTCCTTCTTTTTCTCCGAGGCTACGAATTTCAGGGCCACCAGGGAAAGCCATATTAGTAAAGGAATGAAGCGGTGTATATAAAAAATCAGGAGTTGCATTGCCGGCAAAATATCCACTATAAGCTGGTGGTGCTCCCCATGTATATCCAAAGCCTGCTGTTGTTTCCATATCAACATTATTATGACCTGTTCCTAACGGTACAGCATAGCCTAATTTGCCTGCAACCCGCTGGTATGGGCTTAAGTTAATATTCTTTTTAGGAACGCCAGCATTAAACCATACACTTAACCTGGCTAAGCCATTTCCAACCCTTCCATCACCCAGTGCATTAAAATCATAACCAGTTTCAGGATTCTGATATTTAGTATTTAGCAATGAATATTTATTTTGTGAAAATTGGGCGCCGACACTTATTGTGTATTTATCCAGAAAAAATATTTTTCCATTACCATTTACTGACGCAAAAATCTTTGCAAGGCCGTTGTCATAATTGATTATATTGAGAGGCTGCAAACTTTTAGCATACACAAAACCAAGGTTCCATCCAACACCTTTGTCAATAGGCACCGGGTGAATAAATTGAAGTGCACCTGCGATGTTGTAGAAAGATGAAGTAAATGACCTGCGAAAATTCACATCAAGATTTAAAAGGGTTTTTTTTACATTAGCCGAAGGCTTGTAAATACCCGGGATATGCAATAAATCTGTAGAAGTTTGCAGATAACCATAAGTCCCAAACCGGCGGTCATTTGCCATTCCGACAAAAGGAGAAGTTGCCGAAATAAGGGCCGGCACATTTTTATAAAAAGTTGGTTTCGCAGTGCGGGGAATTGGTAATATGTTATTGCCAATATTATATAAGTCAATACGCAGGTAGTAAGGACGTATAGTAACCTGTACAGTTTTGTTACCTGAACTATCGGGGACAGGGCAAACATTTGATGTAATATATAAAACTGAAGTTGAGCCCAATAGTTTTATAGCGAATTCTTCTTCGCCTTTTATTATTTCACTTCTTATTAATTCCTGTGCTGTACTGATTTTTCCCGGGTCGAATGTTTGCCCTACTCCAACAATTTGTTCAATTTTTAATTGTAATTCTTTTGATACCCATCGGCCTGCAATTTTTACAGAACTTACTGTATAATTCATATCAGCAGTTATAGTATTGCACGATATCTCCTGGGCTGAAATATTATAGCCCGTTAAAACCAGGTTAGAGGCTAATAAAAAAATTATGAACCTGCTAATTTTTTTAAAAATCATAATGGGGATATAATAACAGAAGGCAGGGGCAGAAGCCTAATATCATTTAATTAACCAATTCTTACTCCGGTTGAGCATAAGTATTAAAATTTGAGTGTTGAATATTTTACTTATAAAACATCATAAACAATCTTCAACACTCAACTTTCAAGTACAAAAAAGATCAGGAATTGATAGCCTTCTTCATGCTGTCATCAATCTTCTTCTTATCCGCGGCAGAAGGAGTTTGCCCTGAATCACCAAACGGTTTTACGAGCGGATATACATTGTCCCTGAAAGCACGTACCTGGGCTCTCTTCATGCCATCTTCCGTAACGGCTGCAACTTTATCAATATCATTTGGGTCACCTGCAACAAACTCAACACTTACCACTTCCTGGAATTCTCCATCTATTTTTTTGTACAGGTCAAAAAGTAATTTCCAGATAGGTTCATTATTGCTGTTGCATGCCTTTTGAATTTCTATTGTGAACTTATATCCTGACTCCGGGCTAAAGATCATAACACGCAATAGAAAAGGTTTGCATCTTTTAGCACCGGTTGTAATTGTAGAAGCCATATTATTATTTTTAAATTGCCTACTCTAAACCGTTTTCGGCTACCCGGTAGTTATTAATTTTTATAGCCGGAATATCACAATTGATTATTCCGGTAAAATGATGTCTAAATAGATATAATAATTGGTGGCTTGATAAGTTGGCAAACTTTCCTTGGGGAAGACGCTAAACAAAAACTATTATCAAAATAATGTATTTTTTTTCTAAAAAACAAAACCGGGAATAAAAACAGGTAAACGATAATCTTATTACTTTAAATTCGTTAGTGCCTATTTTATTAAATCGATATATATAATATACTCTTTATCGCCTTTTATTAAATGCCGAACTATTTGCAGGTAAAAATTTCTTTATTAAAAACAACCCTGCCAGGAATCCGCCGATATGGGCAGCATAGGCGATTCCGCTGGCTTCGCTGCCACCCAGGTATCCTGTACCATTGGCAACCTGCAGCAATATCCATGAACCTAAAACAATAAATGCCGGCACACGTATAAAAAAAATTATAAAAAATATAGTAACCCTTTTTGTGGGGAAAAGTAATAAATAACCTCCCATTACTCCTGATATTGCACCGGAAGCGCCAAGGCTCGGGATCAAATGATTTTCACCAAAAAGATAATCGGAGAATACATGTGTGAGTGAGGCAATGATCCCGCATAACAAGTAAAAGAAAAAGTAGCGTACATGCCCGAGTTTATCTTCGAGATTGTCACCAAATATCCAGAGATAAAGCATATTGCCGCCGAGGTGAGCAATACCGCCGTGCATAAACATAGATGTAATAAGTGTCAGCCATACAGGTATGGCAGTTATTCCCAGCCCGGGTATCGTTACATCCTGGCCGCTTATAGGGTCATGTACATTTGTAGCGGCAGTCATTATATCATGCCCGCTCAGTATTTCTGCGGGCACCGTTGCATAGCTGTAGGTGAAGTCAATATTACTTCCAAACTTTTGGCAAACTATAAAAACAATAATGTTGATCGCAATAAAAATATAATTTACATAAGGTGTTATTTTCCTGTCGGAATCATCATCGCTTATTGGGATCATTGGGCATGTTTATGATTTACAAGATAGCAAGATTAATGAATTGATGTAATAATTGCATCCTGGTTTATATCTTATTATTTCTGAATTATATTTATATAACCAGGGTAAGATTGAAAAAGATAATTTCTCAACTCTGCGCATCAACTTTATATATTTTCTATATCGATAATTCCCGCAAGTGGTTAAAGTTATTTCCTTTATATTGATAAATGTGAACGCTAATATAAGTAAACATGGCAGGTGAGATACCTGCCATGAAAAAATAACATAAAACAATTTCATCTAAATCATACTTCTGAAGAACGGCCAAAGATTGTAAGATTTGGTGTAGCATCAGAAGAGCCTGTACCGCTCAATAAGGTGTAGCCTGTAGCACAAAAAAGTTTTTGATTTGGGTAATAGCGTCTCACCGTGAGGTAGTCGCCCCATTTATTATCGGCAGGCCCGCGGTTGCTCACAAAAGTACTTACCTGTCTATTGGTTCCTGTGAGTATGCCCACAACATGAGTTGGAAAGCGGGTGCCGCCACCAATCGTGAACGAGGTTCCCACTTCATTGTTGATATTACTATTTAATGCAGCATAAAAAATCGCAGAATTCGGATCCCATAGATTTATATTTTCAATAAGAGTTAAACTGCTGGCGTTAATCCGGGCAATTTGCACAAAGCCCTGCGGACGGAGGTTTGCGCCACCCTTTGCTGAGCCCCATGCAAACCAGATTTCTTTTCGGGTGAGGGTTGCGCCGGTGTGTCTGCCATCGGCGCGGTGAAGCCAGTCCCGCCCGTCAGGTGTAATAGAACTATATGGACCCGCAGACCATGAGGCAACGGTTATATCCTTAAAAGTTGGAGTTGCAGCCGTCTCCTTCCATGAAAATAATCTTAGCGAACTGGTATTATTATGTGAAACAAAATAAGCTGTTGTTCTACTATTTTGTGCTACTCTTAAACTAAAGTTGGTTGAGGTTAATGCACGGGTAGCAGACAAAACTCCCGTCGTAAAACTGGATAATTTTATCCGGACAATCGCAGAGGCTCTCCATGTATTTCCTGCAAAACAATTGGTTGTCATGTACAGCATATTGCTTCCATTAGCAAGATCAGGAAAATCCATCCATACACCGGCCGGCTGACCAATACTTGCAGGTGTAATGTCAAAAAACTTCCATGTACCAGTTTTTACCTGGGCGGTTTTGGCATAAGCAATGCGCTGAATATTTTTGCCTGATGGATCTGTTCCATATTGCAGCAACCAGATAAATGTATCAATTTTTTTCAGGTAATGTACTACCTGGTCGCAACAAAAAACCATACCTGGGGGATTTGCAAAAGTTGTGTATGGATCGATGTATTTAAAAGTTGTTCCACCATCCAGAGAGACTGCAGCAAACCAGTTGCCGGTATAAAAAACAACTTTTCCATTTATAGCCGCACTCGGCTCGCATACGTGAGATGCCGTATCCGAAGTTGCCACATCATTTAGCTGCACATTTTTTACAAGAGTAATTGTATCAACCGGCGTCATTGGAGAAGGAGACCTCTTTCCCTCAGCTAAAGCTGCCATAGTTACATTATCTTCAAAAGCCAATGGAGCTGTAGGCATCATATCCAGTACCTTATTGCCCACAGGGATTTTTGGTATCACCTTGCGTGGATGAATCTCATCATTATTACGGGCTGCAGAAAACTTAATCGCTCTTGTTAGATAGGTGACTTTAATTTCCTGGGCTTTTATGGCTTCCACTTTTCCGGAAGAAAGTTGGGGAGCAGGAGCGGCCGATGCTTTTGTTTTTGCCTGGGCGGATTTTTTAGCAGGCTTTGCTGAGGCTTTTACAGCCTGCTTTGTGTTGTTTTTTTTGGGAGGCATGATAGATTATTTTAAGTGAAGAGTTACAATGGTCAAAATTTTTCCTGCAACGCATTGGCGGTTTTCGAAGGTTGAACATTCAAGTTTTCATACATCAAGAAAGTATCAATAAATTTTTTTAATCAATTTTTGTGGGAGGTGAGGGGCAATCATCAGAAACTTCTTTCCCTTTCTGGATAGGCGGTAATGGCTGCCGGGAATGGATCTTGTGAATTGAAGATGTAGCAGGTTTAGACCGGTAATTAACATGTGTTTCAGTTGCCTCTTGTTGTGGGATATCCGAAGAAGTGATAGGATTCTTTTCCGGATGATCTGTCAACTTTTTTTTGTTCTTAGGCATAACAATTTTTATTAAATTAAAACAATGTAAGGCTGTACTATAAATTTATGTATTGTTTTTCATAGTAGCAATCACAAATATTTACAGGATTAGATAGAATGGGGCGCAAAAGTAAATTAGCATGATTTGACACAAAAGAGAATCGTTGCCAAGACAAGATGAAATGAACATCTCCACGGCAGTGGAAGAAGTTATCGATGGACGTCATTGTCCTTCGGGTTATATGATGATGAATCATCTTGTGCTTTTGAAATTCCAATGCTCGAAATATATCCGGTTAAGGAAATATTTTCATTGAAAAATTATTTTCTTAAATATAAAAAATAAAGAGGTAGTACCAGCTTTATTTTACTTCCATATTTTTAGCCGCTAATTTTATAAGCTGCTCCGGTGCCTGATGGCCTCTTCCCATCTAAAGGAATAATAGAAAGCTGGCAAAATATTTTTAAGAAGGGTCCTGACTGCATGGTCAAAGATTCTTTCTATTTCTTTCCAACTCTTGTAATGGAAAGCCCTCCCTTGGAGAACATAGAGGTATTCCAGTATCCCGTTTTGGGTAAAACATCCAACACAATTAATTTTCAATATTGCTTCAATAAATATCCATCAATGAGACAAACGGGAAAAATAAAATGGCATGTAACTTGAAATAAGTTTTCAGGTTCTTTAAATAATATTTTATACTCTTAAAATTTACAACATGCCATTTAATATTCTGGATTCAGTTATGAATCTGATCACTCCAAATCATATTGATAATGCCTCCCAACATTTGGGAGAAAGCAATGCCGGTATTACCAAAGCAATAGGCGTTGGTTTGCCCACTATACTTGCAGGATTAATCAGCAGGGTGGAAAAAGGTGAAGGCTCATCCGTGCTAAACGAAGCAGTTCAGGCTGATAAAAATCCTGAGTACAGCAATGTATCGTCTTTATTTGGCGGTACTGCTTCAGGTGCCGGCACCAGTTGGTTAAGTTCCCTGTTTGGTTCCAGCCACAATACCGTTACTGATTCTATTGGTAAGTATTCCGGTATTAAATCTTCTTCTGCAACCTCCGTGTTAGGGATGCTGGCACCACTGGTGTTAAGTTTTTTAGGAAGGCATGCCAGTACCAACAATTTATCTTCAGGCAGCCTCTCCTCATTACTTACTGATCATAAAGACAGGGTAACTTCTGCTATGCCATCCGGTTTTTCAGTTCCCGGCCTGCTTGGTTTAGGGAGCACGAAGGGTGCAGGCGATGCATATAAAACATCTAAGGATCTCGAAACAGTAAAGCCAAAAAGCAGGCTTATACCAATATTAATAGGGCTTGCAGCGGTTCTTTTATTGCTTTACTTTTTGAGCCGTGGATGTAAAAATAATGACGCCACAAATACAGCAGCAACTTCAACTGATACAGAATCTGTAGCAAAGACTACGTTGCCTGCCCCTGTCACTGATCCTGAACGTGTGAGTATGAAAGTAAAGCTTACTAACGGCACTGAGCTCGATGCCTATAAAGGCGGAATAGAGGATCAACTGGTAGCCTGCCTTAATGATGCAGCCTGCAAATCGGGTAAAGACAAATGGTTTGATTTTGACAACATCAATTTTGAAACCGGCAGTGCTAATTTAACCGGTGATAGTAAGCACCAGGTAAGTAACATTGATATGATATTAAAAGCGTACCCTAAAGCTAAAATTAAGATTGGCGGATATACTGATAAAACAGGTGACGCTGCAGTAAATAAAAAGCTTAGCAATGACAGAGCGCAAACTGTTGCCGCTGCATTAAAAGCCGATGGAAGTGTGGCTGCCCAGGTAAAAGGTGCTGAAGGATATGGATCTGAGTTTGCAAAACAAGCTGCTACAGCAAGTGATGAGGAGCGTAAATCAGACAGGAGAATATCGGTGCAGTTAGCTGAAAAGTAAAAAACATTGAGCAATAGAATAATAAAAGGGTTGAGTTATCTTAACCCTTTTTTAATGCGATAACACTGCTATTTACTATTCCATTCATTATTTTTTCTATTCACATCAGGCAATACATTTTCCGGGTCAAGTTGTATTTTATCAATTTTATTTGTTGAAGCATATTTGAATACCCAGGCGTCTCCACGCTGCCATATATCAACAGGCAACTGAATCGTTTCTGCGGTACCGTTAGACTGAACAACCTTTACAATCACAGGCATTATCATTTTACCCTTGTTCTCAATAGTAATCAGGGCGCCTTTGGAAGCATCGTTGTCAATATATTTTACACCAGTTACTGACTGGTCAAGTGTCCATGTAGTAAAGAACCATTCTTTCCAAAACCAATGGAGGTCTTCGCCTGCAGCGTTGTTCATAAAATGAAAGAAGTCGTAAGGCGTGGGATGTTTAAATGCCCATGCTTCAGTATATTTTCTGAAGGCATAATCGAAGCGCTGTTTTCCTATAACAACATTGCGAAGCATTTTAAGCCCTGCCGATGTTTTATTATAATATTCTCCAAATTCATCAAGAGCAATTGCTTCGGGTGGTGTCATAAGCGGGTAACGACGGGTTGGCAGCGCCCTTACGTTGAAGCCAAGAAAATCTAATAGCTCCGGGTCTTTGGAATATTCTCCTTTATTGAATAAACCGGAAGCAAAGTCATTGATGTATGTATTGAAGCCTTCATCCTGCCACATGTATTTTCTTTCATTAGACCCAACTATCATTGGGTACCAGTCGTGCCCGATCTCATGCGCAATAAGATCCCATAAGAGAGATTTCTTTTCTTTGTAATCACAAAAGATGATACCCGGATATTCCATTCCACCAACAATGCCACCAATATTAACCGCACTGTTCCAGGGGTATTCGAAAAAATATTTGGAATATATTTCAATACTGGTTTTTAAATATTCTGTTGCTCTCGTCCACGCAGTATCGCCAATGCTTTCCACCGGGTAAGCCGACATAGCGATTGCTTTTCTTCCCGATGGAAGGTTGATCCCCGCTGCATCCCACACGAGGGCCTTTGAGGCAGCCCATGCAACATCCCTTGAGTTCTGCATTTTAAAATGCCAGGTAAGCATACCTTTTGAAGAAGGACGGATGACTGCAGTGCCGATCTCATTTGGTTTTATGATACTAACGGTGGCTTCACTTTTCGCTGCGAGCGCAAGTCTTTTTATTTCTTCAGCAGTTAATACCTGTGCGGGATTTTGCAGATCGCCCGAGCCATACACAATTAAATCTGATGGGGCAGTAATATAATAATCAAAGTTGC
Source organism: Chitinophagaceae bacterium (assembly GCA_036007765.1). GTDB lineage: Bacteria > Bacteroidota > Bacteroidia > Chitinophagales > Chitinophagaceae > Ginsengibacter. The sequence continues at coordinate 13,784 of DASYOM010000046.1, forward strand.
CATAGTCGCAATAAAATTCACCAAGCCCCATATAGGGCAATGTATTCCAGCCCTCAACATCATCATAAACGCACATGCGTGGATACCATTGAGCAATTTCATATATCTCGCCATTTTTATTCATCATCCTTCCCATACGGTCAGAGCCATACGCGGGGATAATGAAGCTGTAATTTATTTTTATATTTATTTTATCTCCCTTCGGCAACATGGGTGTATTTAAATATACCTGCATTCTTGTATCAGAGATTACCGGTTTTGGTTTATAGGTTTTGCCCTGGTAACTAATGTTTACATCATCAATGTGGTAACCGCCATTAGCGCTGTTAAAAGCAAAGCGGTTGCCCAATGGCGGCGTTGCTGCAAACCCTCTTGATTGCGGGCTGAATAAATTCTGGTCAAGCTGCAGCCATAAATACCCGAGCTTATCGGGGCTGTTGTTTGTGTAAGAAATAGTAACATCACCTGTTATGGAAGTATCCTTTTCACTTAATGTAGTATGGATAAGATACGAAGCGCTGTTTTGCCAGTACAAAGGGCCCGGGCTTCCATTTGCAGAGCGAAACTGGTTGCCTGATATTGTATTGAATGATGGCAAAAAAAAGTCCTGCGGGTTATATAATGATGAATCATTTTGTGCATTTAAGATTCCAACGCTTAGCAGGAGAGATACCGTTAGTGAAAATATTTTCATTGAATTATTTTGCTAAATGTAAAAATAAAGCAGCAATACCGGCTTTATTTTACTTCCATATTTTTAGCAGCTAATTTTATAAGTTGCTCCGCATCCTTAATAGATTCAACCATCAGCAGGATATATTCCTTGTCCATTTTTTTGCCTGCAGAAGTTTTATAAAATTTAATTAATTCATCTATCTCAGGCTCAGTAAAACTTCTTCGGTATAAATTTACCAGGCTGTTCTCTATAAGCTTGCTTGTTTTCCCTTTTGTTACATCGTTTAATAATGCATCATAGTAAGCATTGGAATGAGAAGTATCTTTCTGTTGCTCTTCTGCAATTTTTATTTTAAGAATAGTTTCAAGGTTCAATCCTTTCTTTTCGCTCCTGAGTTCCTTAATCTTCGCAGTGAATGCATCATCAGGAACAGCAGTAGTATCAAGCTTTAAAATATTTGCGGTATCAAGCCCCTTCAGCCTGGAAATAAATGAAGTATCTATTTGTGAAAAAGACACGCATGGTAATACAATCGAAAAAGTAAAAAGTAAGGATCTCATAAATGATTTGTTTTATTCAAGTACAATTTAATTATTTGTATTGATTTAAAATATTATAGGCAATTCGTGTTTACGCTAAAGGAAGACCAATAAATAAAAAGCCTCACTAAATAAATAGTGAGGCTTCTATTTTATGTTTTCAAAAAAATTAATAAATAGTAAATTCTACTCTGCGGTTTTTTTGACGACCTGCTGCAGTCTTATTAGATGCAATTGGCTGATTAGGGCCATATCCTGTAGCTTCAATTCTGGAAGGATTAGCGCCTTGAGCCACCAGGTAAGCTTTTACAGCTTCTGCCCTGTCTTTGGATAAACGCAGGTTTGCTGCCATAGAACCAATATTATCAGTATGGCCAGCAAGTTTTAAGCTAAAGCTTTTCTGAACTAATAAATTAGCCACCCGGTTTAAACTGCTGTCGGATGTAGACTTGATAGTTGATTTGCCCAGATCAAATTCCAGGTTTTTAATTGCTTCATTAACAACCCTGCGATCTTCTTCTGTAACTATTACTTTAGTCTCTTTAATAATCTGTGGCTTTATTACAAAAGGACAACCGGAACCATCAACTGTAGTACTATCACCTGTAGTTCCCGGACATTTATCAAATTTGTTAGCTACTCCATCATGATCATCATCTGCAAGGTCTTTGGCTAATTGTGTCTGGTCTCTTGTGTACTGGTCTTTCATATTTTGTGCATCCTGCTCAGCCCTTAGCAATGAAGATCTTAATTCAGCACTTTCCTGCGCATTGGCTTTCCGTAATGCAGCAATGGCGCTGTATTTAGCTAATTCAGGATTAGATTTCTTACCTAAAGCGAATTCAAGACCGAAGTGCCCGTAAGAGAAATTATCATAATGCCCGGTGCTTACTCCATCAAATTTGGCTGATTTCACAAAATTTACATCATAGCCAAGATCTATATTGATTCCCTTTGATACACCAATTTTAAAACCAGCTCCAACAGGTATAAACCAGCTATTATTATAATCAGTATTGGCTCCTAAATTGGTAACGGTTGCGTTAGACTGCATATAACCGCCTCCTGCTTTTATATATGGAGCAAAGAAACTATTAATCCTGTTGACATTGAAACTAGCCAGTGTAAAATTTGCAGTTAAAGCTGCTGACCATTTGATACGTGCTTTAAATTTTGAATCGTTGTACTGCGGAGTTCCGGAGAGACTTGTTGCTTCTGTACCGTCAACATCACCCGCAAGAAAGTTTGCCTGGAAACCAAATGCCGGGGATATTTGTTTATTAATGTAAGCGCCATATCCCAAACTCACATTTTGTTTATTAAAATCCTTTGTTCTGCCATTGAAAATTGTGTAAGGTGTTAGTACGCCTCCATGTATTCCAAAAGACCATGTACGAAAGTCTTTTTTAGAAAACCTGTCGGACGTAGAACTTAATTCGGTTGTTTGGGCGTTAGTTACAGTTGTTTGTGTGGTCATGGTTCCGGTAGTATCCTGTGCTAATATAGGAACTGTTATCCATGAAAGGGTAATCAATAATGCCGGTTTTAATGCATGTAAATTCATAAGGTTTTTTTTAAGTTTTATATAGGTAAGAAATGTGATTTTTTTATAGAAAATATTTGACTAGTATGACCTTCCATAGCAATTTGCAGACCTAAACTTTTTATCTAATAAAGGGGAGGTTTCTGGAGTGTGAGAAAGGCATGATAATGACTATCAAATTAACAGTTCAATAACAAACTAATTAGGAAGATTATTCGGATCGGGTAATTAAATCTACAGGGACTATTATCTGTGTTCATTTGTTACCCTAATCTCATTAACCTGATTGAGGAAATTATAAAATCCTGAAATTATTTTACGTCATTAATGATTTGTCTTGCACTTTTTCCGGGAAGATATATTTGGAATCCGATGCCTAAATTTAAATTACTCCTGTAAGCCTGGCTCCCAAAACCCACAATGCCATTATATTTCAATAAAGTTTCAAGGCCAATATTTGGTGTGATGAAATACGCGTAACCCGGGCCTACACCTACTCCTAGACCAGTAGTATTAGATCCGCCGGAAAGGCTCACTCCCTGAATACCTACGTTACCCTCAAAAAACAAACGGCCATGTTTTAATACATTTACTTTAGCGTCATTTGCATAATACCTGCCCAATGCTCCCAATCCATAATCGGTGGTGGTACCGGCGCCTTTGGCAGTGGCAAGGCCAAAATCAATATATGCGCCCAGCGCTACATTGTCTTTTATAAAAAACGCAGCTTTTGGATCAATACGCACCTGAAAAGCGCCGCCACCTCCAAGTGTTAAATTTAAACTGGCCAGGTCGCCGCCAACCAATATGTTTCCTTTTTGAAGTTGAGCATTTGATGTGTTTGATAAAAATGCTGTGGTAATCATTAATAAGACGATAAGTTTTTTCATAAATTTTTTTTAGAATTAGTATTAAAAAACATGCCAATAGAAGATATATTGCCGGGTGATATTACCAGTAGGGATTTCACACAGGTTTTTGCGTGCAAAATCAATTTGATTTTATTTATAAATGCCTTATTCTATCTTCTAAGCGAAGTCTCAAAAAGTGGACGTTGCGCTTGTGGTGATTATTATTATTTTTATGAATGCCAACCAGCAAACTATCCCATAGATCAAGATATTTTTCATAAAATAATGTTGAAGCAAAGCGCAAAGCAAATAAAAAAATACATGAAGTATGGAAGTTATCATTTGACTGGAAGTATTGTAATAGTATGCAATTCATAAAACAAAAATTAAAATACATGCATGACAACCCATGCATGGTACATGGAACTTATGCAGCAGCCCTATTGAGTACATACATAGTTCAGCAAAATATTACCTGGCAGGTGAAAATGGATATTATACCGTTAACGATGCAGAAGATATGGGTTAGTATAAATATCAACTGCAATTAGTATTTGTAAGCAATGCAACGTCCCTAAAAAGAGACGTTGCTTAGAAAGAAAAACACCGACATCGGCGTCAAATTTTTAGTGACACAGGGGGCGTAATAAGTTATATCGATGCACTTCGCCAAGGCTTAAATATTTTAATTTTTCTGGTCCTCGTTTTTGTCGAGAATCACCGTAAAGTCTCCTATCAATTCGATTAAATTTTATATAGAAGGTGTGAAGCCTCTTCTTTTTACTTACTTCATTCTCATACGCGATTTCTCCATACATGTAAAAAAACCACTCTCCAAGCAACAGGTGAGAGGCAATAGAAGAATTAATCACACTTGGTGTTTCATTCTTAATATAAATTGGATCATCACGTGTAATGTATCTACTCTCTGACTGAATATTTCTCAATATTGATTTCATGGTAGCCACATCAGGATTAACGGGATTTGAAGAAATGAGAGATCCAAATTGAATTTTTAAAATTTTCTGCGCCTGTTGAGAATAAAGATAAATTCCAAATGTGGTAACGGGTCGTTGATTAGCAGCTACATTTTCTACTCTAAATTTCTTACACTCCAAAAAAGGGGTGTTTTGAATGTCAAATTCCTTTTGAGTTTCTTGTATTGATTTTATTTGCTGACGCAAGGATTCATATGAAAGATCAAGAGTATTTTTTGCAAAGCTGTCGTTTCTCATAGCACGTAAAGAATCCCTGTAATTACTAAAGCTATCTTTAAGGTTGCTTTGAATTGATTGCAGCGAATCCCTAGCATTAAAAATGCTATCTTGTCTTTGACTTCATTAAGCGAATCCTTTGTGATATCTACTGAACGTTTAGTTTCCCAAAATGCAAACAAAGTAATTAAAAAGAGGGCTAAATTGATATACATCCCAGTCCTCGAAATCTTGTTAGCCTTCCTAGTCTCGATTTGTTCCCAGTCTCTTCCTTCTTCTTTTTTTACACTCTCTTTTTTTAAAGTTTCATCATTATGAGTATTTGGAAAATTTTGTTCAGAATCCGAAGATAGATTGTCCGTCATATCAGGTTAAGAT
>DASYOM010000047.1:0-5236 GCA_036007765.1 Chitinophagaceae bacterium
GCCTGAGCCGAAACTTTTACAAAGGGATTAAAGGAGATAATAGAAACGTAATGCTTGCAGCAGCAGCTATGAACTTTAAAAGGATGATGAACATCTACAAACAGATGTTTTTTGACTTTTTTATCCGCATCATTTTTGTCATCCCAAACTTACCGATAACTCAAAATATTTTTATCCTAAACTCTAAGGTTGGTTTTTAAGGGTTGACTAAATAGTGATCTTTGTTTCCATCCATTTAATATTTTTCATCAGTTGGGAATAAAGCCTGTCCGATTCTTCCTTTGAAAAAAAGTTTTCAATAAGAACCAGATCCGCATCGGGCAATGTATAAATAACTTTACCGGGAACGCCTGTAGAAAAATGTTCTGTATCTGGAAATAAACTCATGATTAAAAATTAGAAAAAAATAAAACAGGTACTGTTTGTTTTATTACAAAACTTATAATGCTTTTAATTTTTCAAGGTTGAAGTAACCCATGTGCAATTCATCTTCTTCACTACTATCATTTTGTGAGATTTGTATGCGGTATTTCTTTTTAATTTCTATAGGAAGGATGTCTTCAATTCCATAAGCATCATCTACATCAATTCCGTATTTATCATCAACATGTGATGTAGCGCCTTTAAAGCCGACGTGTTTATAGAATGCAGTTTGTTTAGACTGCCTTATCGCATCACCTTTTTCCGGTGCAACCGCAATCATCTTATAATGAAACTCTTCAAATTCATTTTGTTTATATCCTCCAAGGTTGATAAAATAAAGCCGGTTCAATTTTTCTTTCGCTTCTATTAACCCGTGATCATTGTTTTCAATTTCTATCTTGTAGCCATCTACGTTAATAACCTCTCTCCAGGCATCAACATGAATATCACCTTTCGCTTCCGGCCAGAATTCTTTTATGGATGGAATAATATCAGCAAGCTGCAAGCCAATTGTAAAAAAAACATCATGTTGCTCAGTATGCCTTCCTTCAGGCTTACTTCCCAGTAAAAGCATAAATAATTTAGGTTGTTGATTCACAGGTGTGGAGTATTTTCAGTAATAAAACTCGTGTTTTATAATTCGTGTAGCAAACAATTCATCATAAACTTAAACCCTTAGGAACACTTTCTTTTTATACATGAAATATAAGAATGCCCATTTTACCATAACATAACATATAGCCATCACTACTGCTCCAAAAGGATTACCCATCCACTGCCCTAACCATCTGAAGAAACCTTCAGTTGTATATTCCCAGTTTATAAATTTTCCCGACATATAAATTAAAATAGAGTTCATGCCAATAACCCTGAAGAAAAACGACCATCTCCTGTAACCGAGCACGTCTATGATATAATAAAAAAGAGATAGCAGGACTAAACTGATACCACCAACATTTAATACAAAAGAACTCGTCCAAAGATTTTTATTAATAGGAAAATCATAATTCCACAACCAGCCAAGCCCGATAAAAATAATTCCGGCGATTGCCAGGTACAGTGCTTTTCTTGCCCCATTGATATCTGTATTCTTTAGATAGCTGCCGGCAAGTATCCCCAAAAGCCCTGTGCCGATTGCAGGTATAGTGGATACCAAACCTTCCGGATCGTGAACGCCCAGGTAAAGTTTGCCGGGTAAAATACTGCGATCAATATAGGAAGCAAAATTTCCTTCCATGGTTAAATCTCCCATTGAAAAACCCGGCGCTGAATTAAATTTCAGTAACAACCAATATCCAATAAGTAATGCGCAGAACCAGATAATTTGTGCATTTCTTTTTGAATAAATGTAAATGATGTTGGCGAACATATATGCCAGTCCAATTCTTCCTAAAACACTTCCGAAACGGACTTCTGCTAACGGTTTTAACTGTAAGCCGTTATTAGCAATGATACCTAAAATAACCAGAATAAGTCCTCGTTTTACCACTCTCCATAATACTTCATTTTTAGTTTTTCCTTTTTGCAACTCACGCCCAACAGAATAAGGAGTAGCAACACCGGCTATAAAAAGAAAAAGCGGAAAAATAAGATCATAGAAATGAAAACCATTCCATGCAGGATGTGTAAATTGATTAGCAATTACCGTCCAAAAAGGAGCATTGGTGGCTTTCGCCGTCAAATGAAAAATTTCTTCAGCGCCCATTATCCAGAACATATCGAAACCCCGAAGCGCATCAAGGGAATAAAGGCGCTGGCTTGTAAAATTACTTTCTAATGGAATTAATTTTTCTTCCGGAATGGAAGAATCAGAATCAGTTTGAGATGGTTGCATTCAATCGTTTTAAAAAATCCTGTTTCGAAAAATCGTGATAAAAGTAATTCAATAATTTTCTTTTGCAATGAATACAGACAGCTCTTGCTTTCATAAAATGAAATTATATAACCTTCATTTTCTATAACACTCCTTCAAACAATAAGGGGAAAAATTGCCCTTCCATTTTTTTACCTTTTTGCACAACAGGCACATCCTGCAGCAGCGCTTCATTACTATCGGATAATACACCATCAGCGAATGCATTGATAACAAATGCACGCCGGGAGTTATTGCTTTTATTTTCACCCGAGCCATGCAATGTAAGCGGGTGGTGGAAGACACCTTCGCCTGCTTTCACAGGTGTGGGTTGCGGATGATCAAACTGCTTCCTCTGTTCATCATTCAAAAAATCTTTTATGCCATGCAGCTCACCGGCAATTACTGTCTTAGGCAATAAGCCCCATTTATTGCTTCCCGCAATATAATTAAGACAACCATTTTCAATAGTAGCATCATCCAGTGCGATCCAGCAGGTAATGTGTTCCATAGGTTTTGTTCTTGTCCAGTAAGAATAATCCTGGTGCCATGCAACAACACCGCCTTTTTTTGCAGGCTTGTAAAATAACTGGTCGTGCCAGAAACGAACCGGTTTATTGCCAAGCAACTGGCTTGCTGCCATTAAAAATGCAGGGTTCCACAATACATCGTGAAAGCCCGGAGTAACTCTCCAGCCACCAAGCGCATGAAATAAAATCGTTTGCGGATCAGTAGATTCATTGCTGTTGTATTCATAGAAAAGTGAGTTGCCCTCATGCGAAGGGTTTGCCAATTCGGCAAGTTCTTTTCTTAAAAAATCTACTTGATCACCATTCAACATTTTTATACCGGCGAGGTAACCATTTTCATTAAAAAAATCAACTTGCTTTTCAGAGAGACGATATTGATCCCAATCGTTTTTATTTTTCGGCCAGGGAAACATATTTGTTATTTGCTCATGTATTTTACTAAGGTCTTTTGTTTGCATGAAAATAATTTTACAGTAAAAATAAATCTTTTATTAGTTGATGGTTTTGAAGGTTGATGGTTATGTTAGTGGGAATTAATAGCATAGCTAATTCCCATAGGCTTCAAAATATTAGGACATGGTTGCGCAAGCAAGCTAATTTGGTTGGCTTTCCGCAATAAGTTATTTTAGTTACGGCAATGCAGGATTGGGCGTCATGCAATAGTAATTATACAAACAATATTAATGTAGAAATAAATTTTTCAAGACCTTTAAACTAAAAATAAAATGTCAATCACAATAACTGTCGTATCATCATTGGTAACAATTGGCAAAACAATAATGGAAACAATTAAAACTGCCAAGGACCTCTTTAAAAACGACAAGTCTCCTACTGCTAAGGCAACAGAAACTCATCTTGATGAACTAACAAATAATTTTGCTGTTTACCAAAAACGAATAGAATTGCTTTCCGTACGCCTATTTCAAAGCGAGACTCTAAGAAGATATATTCAAGTATGGTCTTATCAATGTGATAAATTCGTTTATACAAATCTTTCAAATTCATTGGAGAATGAACTTCGAAAATTTTTCGATGAGTTTCGTGGTTTTATTAAGCAAAGCATGTACGATTACTTTTCGAATGCATTTTATCGGACTAGCTATGATAAATTGTCAGAACTACATAGTGGTATCGATAGTTTTAGAACAAGGATTAAGAGAATCGAGACTGACTTGGATCAAATTAACCCTACAAAAATTGAAGGATTTAAATATGCATGGGAAAATAATTTGCAAGGGGAATTGAATAGTTTGAAAAGAGATGCCATAGATCTTGAGAAGAAATCAACTGATATATATGAAGGAATAATAAATGAACTACAACAAGCTACTTTAATAAATTGAAATAAATAAAGTAATTGTGTGCACGAACTCACGGCAAAAGTATTGCTACAAGTGGGGCAGACGAAAGCCGTGTTTCAACAGTTTCAGCTGTGAATTGGGGCTGCAGTTGAGCAGCTTATAAAACGTTAGTCAGAATGCTAATGTAATAATGCAAGTTATTTGACAAATCAATTGTCTTGTATTGACCTGACTTCATTTCTTCTAAAAACAGTAATTCATCCTAAGCCGTGTTCTGCTCCGGGCTTGAAGCAAAGCAGGACACGGCGGCAATCTAAAAGAGGATTTATTTTATCTTACATTTATTGCTGTCAAAACTCCGATTGATTAAACGGAAGGTATTTATTTTATTACATTTACCTTCTATCTTAGGGAGCAAGGCATATACTTAATTACAGATCAATGACTCTAAATAGCCGTGTCCTGCAAGGCACAAGGCTCTTAAGGAGACATGACAGGGGATGAACATAAACCATATTTAAAATTTAATTCTTAGATAAGTAAATATCTAATAATTCATTTTTAGAAAAGGCTGCAAATTTTCTTTTTACATTGTATTCCCGGTGAAAAACTTCAACATATAGATCATCTACTTTGTAAAGTAAAACATTATGCTCTCCATCTATCCTGTCTGCAATGTGCTTACCTTCCCAAATTAATTCAGCCTGTTCCATTTCGTCAGTTGATTGAATTGTTTTGGGGTCATAAAAAAACTCCTCCTAAGCCGTGTCTCTGCTCCGGGCTTGAAGCAAAGCAGGACACGGCGGGCAATCTAAAAGAGGATTTATTTTATCTTACATTTATTGCTGTCAAAACTCCGATTGATTAAACGGAAGGTATTTATTTTATTACATTTACCTTCTATCCTGGGGAGCAAGGCATATACTTAATTACAGATCAATGACTCTAAGTAGCCGTGTCCTGCAAGGCACAAGGCTCTTAAGGAGACACGGCAGGGGATGAGATCTAAAAGAGGATTTATTTTATCTTACATTTATTGCTGTCAAAACTCCGATTGATTAAACGGAAGGTATTTATTTTATTACATTTACCTTCTATCCTGGGGAGCAAGGCATATACTTAATTACAGA
>DASYOM010000048.1:0-7939 GCA_036007765.1 Chitinophagaceae bacterium
TGCAGCTTAACAAATGAACCGGCATTATCAGGCAAGCCCGATTGCTGCATTCGATAGCGTTTATACCAATAATGAAAAACATAATACCGGATGGAGTGCTGTTCGCAGAAAGCTTTTTGGGTAAGACCGCTTTGTTGCCATTGCTCTATCATTACAAACATTTGCTGGCGCGTATCGGGTTGTAGTTGCATGGGATTTTATTGAACAGCAAATCTATCTTTGTTTATGTTCGCTGACAATACGTACTTAGACGGAGGGATACTTTGTTGCGCTAGTTCTTTATATTTTGTTTTAAATAAATTGAAAGCCTCATCTGTTAATTCGCTTACTGATTTGTAAGGGATTTCACATTGATCAGCTAAAGAAAAGACAAATGAAGAAATATGGTTTTTCATGACTCGCAATATTAAATAAGCTGTTTGAAAAATTAGTTTGGGGCAGAATTATGCTAATTGCTGCCAACGGCAGCATTTATGCAGGCCGGAAAATAGAGTTCGGTCAGCCGGTACCGTTGCCAAATTTATAATTTAAAGTTCATTGCTACTACTATCGCTCAATAGAATTCCGCAAGATGGAACCGGGCTGAAATATACACTACAGTTCAGTGTTATCACGTCTGACCGACTTGCATAAATGCGCTTTTTACCGGCCGGCATTTAACCATTATTCTAAGATATCAATTGTGCTTCGTCCGTATATTTTTCAGTAAAACTAGAAAGGTTAATTTCTTTTAGTATTTCAATTTTTAGGTTTTTAAGCCTAATGTCGTTGTCAAGCCAATCATTGTCAGGATAGCAATCGCCAATTAAAAATGCTTTATCATTTTCAAGAAGCAAGCTATAACTAGGCATTTGGTCAAAATCACAGTAGCTATAACCGTTAATAGTTGTCTTACATTCAAATATTCTAGAAAGATTTCTAGCTACAAAAAGATTAAGTCTGCTGTTTGATTCATCACCAGGAAATCTATAAAATTCAACAAGTGTCTTGAAAATTCCTTTTTTATTAGAAAGTTCCATTAAAATATCTTGTTCCATTAGTTCTTTATCCTTTTCATTATCGACGATGTTATCTTGAAGATTCCATTGATAAAAATTCAGCTTCGGAAATATCTCTTTCATAGTAGATTTAAGCTGAGATATAGTAATTGCCTTTTCAAGGAATATGATAAATCCTTGCATGAAGTATCTCGATTTTTTCTTTTGCATTAGCAGGGTGTGTCAATTTGCTTGCCGGTAACACTTAGTATTTACCTAATTGCCCGAAACTCCTTTTTCCAATTAATTGATTTATACATGCTCTCAGTTTCGTTTTTTGTATTGTTGAGGTGCGTCAATGCAATTACCAAATCTAAAGTAATTGTTTTGTTTGGTTCATCCCGTACGGTTGGAATACTTATTAATTTTTTTTTTTGATGTAAATACCTTTCGGTAGTTTTTATGCTAAAAGGGCCCGGCAAGTCTTTTATATTCTATATCTGTCCTTTTTTCTAATCCTTACATAACGTTACCGGATAGCCGCATTAAAATGAACGCCTGTCTTCTGAACTTTATCTGTTCTTCCTCTACCGTGTCCTGTTTGAGGGGCTATTTTTTTGAAATAGAGCTTCCAGTTGCCTTGTGATTAATACAAAACCAGGTAAAGGCAGGTTACTAAAGCAATTTATAAACGATTGAGGGATTTTGTTTTATATAACTGCATTATTTATTGTTAACCACTCATGTAATTTTATTGCTATCCTCCATGATAAATCTTAATTTAATATTCTAAAAACTAATATTATGAGATCAGCCATTTTACTCTGCCTGTTCGTTATATTTGGGTGTGTAGCGAACGCACAATTCACCATTCTCCCCCAGGTAGGTTTTGAAAATTCCAGAACCTCAATTGAATTTAATAAACGTTCTTCCTCTTCTATTGGCGCAAAGCTATCTCCCCAAGCTGGTATCCGCCTGGATTATAAATTTAAGCAGGGGCATGGCCCTTTTCTAGGGATAACAACCAGCCGTTCAGTTATTAAATATAATTTTTCAGATCCTGAAACAGTGATGACTGCTTATACAGCATCGAAAGGAAATACACAGCTTCGCATTGAAGGGGGATACCAGGTTAGCACCAAGCCGATTTATTTTAAAAAACAGGGTTCTAATAATAAATCATCAACAGTTTACTATCAAAGAGATGGTACAGAAAAGAAGAGTTGCGGAAGGTCTATAGTAACACATAGTTGCGGAAGTAAAACGTATAAAACATCTGTGGCAAAATATAATGAGAGAGGTGTATGGGTACGTATTCAGCCTTCAGTGGGCCTTGCTTATATACCGTCTCTTCCACGCGCAGAAATATTTTCAAAATCACAAGGGACTCAAACGAGTTACCAATACAATGCCGGTAACTGGAATAAAGCATTGATAGCAGGAATGGGTTTTGAGTTTGGCAGGAATAAGCAAAGCAAATTCATTGTGAGCATAAATTATTTAAAAGGCATTGGTAACCTTGGTACAAAAAGTATTACGACGGTATCCGGAAATAAACCAACGACTACGAGCCTGAAATCTGATGCTTCAGGCTGGAATATTACAATGGGCGTCCCTATAAGCCTTAATAAGAAAAAGCCTGTCGCTAAACAGCAATTCATTGAAAAAATTTACAAAGAACAAAATAAATGTGGTCAATATAAGAGCCATTGTATGCCACGATGCAGTAAAAGAATTTAATGTACACTTTTTGAAAACATTATTTGATCTATACTTTTCAGCCTTGCAATTGCAAGGCTGATTTTTTGTGCACTAACATTAATGACTATTGCATTTATTATTGATATCGTTTCATTGTTCAAAGGAAACATCTGGCAATTTTGAACAGAAGGTGAATCTTTTTAAAATTGTCTTTGGAGAAATTTAAAATTCTAAATTGATAACAACATAGGATTCGGATGGAAGATAAAACAGCACTGAGAATTGTTTTAGAAAGCCCAACACCTGGTGTTGACTTTAGTCTACAAAATGGGAGAAGAAAAAATTACGGAACCATCCAGTCACCATTGCTCACCTTTTCATCCGATGCCTTTTTATTTTACTTATCCTTTCTGGCATAACCTTTGGATCTGATTCCTTTTTAAGTTTTAAAAAAGTTTTTATTAAACCAAAAACTTTTTTTAGTGTTATATAAATGATTAAAACAATTAACCATGGGAGACACAAAAAATCTGATAGACACAGATGCTATCAAAAAAATTAAAGAACTGGCTAAAGATGCCAATATTTGTCACTTCGTAACCAATCTTTCAAATACGCCGCTTTCATCAAGGCCAATGGCAACGCAAAAGGTGGATGATGAAGGAAATATTTGGTTCCTTAGTAATAAGAATAGCGATAAGAATCATGATATACAGGCAGACAGCAGGGTGCAGCTTTTTTATTCAGCAAGTGGGAGCTATGAATATTTAAGTGTGTATGGAACTGCAGAAATTATTTTTGATAAAGAAAAAATCCATGAAATGTGGACCAATTTTGCAAAGGCATGGTTTACAGAAGGGGAAGATGATCCTTCTATTTCTTTATTAAAAGTGACACCACAGGATGGATATTATTGGGATACAAAAAATAATAAAATTGTATCACTGATAAAAATTGCAAAATCTATTGTTACCGGTAAGACAGATGATAATGGGATTGAAGGCAGATTGAAAGTGTAAGAATAATTTAAATTAATTCGTAGAAGCAAAGTGGTTGTGCTGCTTTGCTTTTTTTATGTGCTCAAGTGAAAACCTATAGATTAAGTGTCGAAGTTATATTCTTAACTTTTGTAACTTTAAAATATGGAAGTAAGAGAACCTGCTCATGCCTGGCAAAAAAAGTTTTATAGCATACCGGAATTCCTGGAAATTGAAAAGGAAGCTTTAGAAAAGCATGAGTATTACAAAGGGGAAATATTTGTGATGTCTGGTGCAGGCGCGAGGCATAATATTATTTCAGTAAATATTCTTGTCTCTCTCGGAATATCATTAAAAGGAAAAAGTTGCCGTCCCTATGGCAGTGATATGAGAATTCACATTCCGGAGAACTCGCTTTTTACGTATCCTGATATTTCAATTATTTGCGGAGAAGTAATAACTTTAAAGGAAGATGAAAACACCACTACACAGCCAACAGTAATTATTGAAATACTTTCTCCTTCTACTAAAAATTATGACCGCGGTGAAAAGTTTATGTTATATCGGGATATTCCTCCATTGAAGGAATATATACTTGTTGATTCCGAATCAATACATGCGGAGCATTTTGCCATTAATAAAGATGGTCTTTGGCAATTAAAAGAATATAATAAGCCACAGGAAGAAATAAGCATTGAAACTTTAAATGTGCGATTGCTGCTGGAAGATGTTTACGAAGCAACTAAATTGTGAAGAACAAAAATTGCGTGCAGAGGACAATACCGGATTGAAATTTTATGGCTGCTGTCACTTTATCAAAAGAGACCTGAACGACCTGTGGCGCTTTGTAAACAGAAGGCTTGAGAAATGGTGCAAATGGAACAGGCGGATGAACCTGGCGTAAGAGCCGCCGATGGCTCAATACCTTGTACAGGATGCAAACCCGGACTGTTTGCCCATTGGAGTATATGCCGGCCTACTGATTGCCAACTCATCTTGAAGAGCCGTATGAATCGAGAGGTTCACGTACGGTTCTGTGAGGAGCAGGGGGTGAAAATCCCTTGCTTACTCGACTGTAAGCAGGTCTTTTGCGAACTGTCAATCTGAACCCTTAAAAAAAGTAAGGCGATTAAATTGAACCGCCTTACTTAAAAATTATTTTTGAATTATTAATGACTTACTAATCCATCTATTACCATCAAAAACAGATATTAAATAGATTCCTGATTTTAAATCAGAAATAGGGATTGTTGTTAAGGTAATTCCTGATTTGTATTGAAATAATTTTCGCTGATTACCAAAACCATCTAATATTTTTATTGCATAAATTGAATTTTTATTATTGCCTTTTGAAAGCGTTTGAGTATTGCTTTTGATACTAACATTATTTACCGCAGGGTTTGGAATAATGTCAAACGAAGCAATATTAGGGCTATGACAATTGCTGTAAATGGTAGCGCCATCAGTCATAACATTACCACAAACATCTGTGTAAGTAAGTTTGATAGTACCTCCGCCTGAGACATCAACAAAAGTGTTAGATGAATTAGGGTTGTCAATATAAATATCACTGCCGGGAGGTACATAACCTTTAGTCCAGAGCCATTGAGTGGCATTTGCAACAGGAACGGCATATTCAGCCCAAGTTTGATAAGTCCCACTGCATGAACTTGTTTGTACACTCGAATCTTTTACAGGGGCAAAACCAACATCAACAATTTTACTTATTGTTGTGGGCAATCCGCAACCAGGATTAATAGTTGCAGTAAGGGTTACTGCTCCCACTGTAGATTTTGATAATGTTGTTGAGGGGCAAGTTGTACAACTAAGATTCCCAATGCCAGTTGGTGAAGTAGACCAGTTTACTGTTGCTCCAGATGGCAAATTTAATATTGAATATATACTGCTACTACAAAAGAAATCATTGCCAGAAATACTTACATCGCTAATTTTAGAAACATATATTTGCCATGTGCCAGAACGGTTATCCATCCAAGCTGCATAAACTTTATCATTATAAGCAGTCATTCCAATATAATCACCTGCATAACCATATCCAAATATTGTGTTGTTAATCGCTTGTGTTGTGTGAGGAACATCACTGACTATTTGATTTTGGAAAGTAGCGCCGCCATCATAAGAATAGGCAACATAAGTATTAGTAGAAAAACCTGTTGCTTGGTCAAGAGAATAATAATCTACATATACTTTTCCGTTAGCATCGTCAACTGCAATCCAGGGAAACCAATTTTGTCTTCCATTAGTTATGCTTATAGTTTTTGGAGTTGTCCATATAGTGCCACCATTATCAGACCAAGTAATTTGAACAACTGCTTTGCCATTACCATTTTCTTTCGCTGCAAAAACTATATAAATTCTGCCTTTGTGCACATTACTTTTATCTACTGCCATGCTTGGAAAATCATTTACTCCAGTATAATTAAAAGCAGGGTCTCCACCACCAAAAGTTCTTATGCCTACATAGTGTACCGGAACTGTTGGAGAAGTAAAACTAACACCACCATTTGTTGATTTTACAAAACCAATTCCTTGTGCAGGAAAAGTATTATTAGTGTAATCAGCCCAACAAACATATACTTCACCATTTGGACCTGTTTGTACAATTAGTGCCTTGTCCAAATCCATTAGTATTTTTTAAAGTTATTGGTGTTGAAAAAGAGCTACCTCCATTAGTGCTGCGATTAAATTTTACACTTGAAGCACCAGTGAAATCAGTCCATGCAGCATAAACATAATTTTTGTAAGGGCTTGTTGAATAATTATCTGCTGCTATCATCTCTTTATCAAAATTTAATCTTGTATCCGATGCTCGAAGTAAAGCGCTCCATGTTAAACCTTTATTAATAGACTTTTGTATGTAATATCCATCCACATCAGATCCAGCAGGTATCATGGACGAAATAAATACGTTTCCGGCTATATCGTACGCTGTTGAAGGGTCTCCATACAAAACTGTACTTCCGGAAAGTTGGTCAGCACCTGACCAAGAGGTACCTCCGTTGGTTGTATAATAATACCCTTGATTATAATTAGTAGTAAATGTATTTGCACTTGCTAAAATATTATTTGGGTTTGTTTTATCAATTGATATATGAACTTCAGATTGAGGATTTGAAGATGATAATACACGTTTATCTGTGCCGCCACAAATTACATTAGGAGCCAGTGTGTTATTTGTCAATGAGTCTTGCTTTGTTTGTTGAAATCGCGGAGTATAGTTTTTGTTAATAAACAAAGTTTTTACTGTATCAAAATTTTGCGCTTTTAATAAAATGCTGAGCAAAATAAAAAAACTAACGAAAAATAAATATTTTTTCATAAAAAGAATTTTAAGTTTAAAAATTATTTTAGATGATATTGTTTTAAATACCAGACTTTGTTTTCTGGAATAAAGAAGTTATTTTCATACCTAGACAATTGCACCATACCAATTGTTGGTTTAAAATATTCTTCTGCATAAATAAGATAATTGAATGTTCGTCCTTTTTCTATTAAAAAATATGTACTATCAAATTGCAAATTATTTACTGATATTTTTGTTTCTTTTGTTACATGAACACTATCATATAAAAAAAGATTTGTCCAATAATTTCCCACTAATAGAGGAATAACATATGTTTCCTTGACAAGATAATCATTTGGATTAAGATCTAATGCCGGCACAAATCTTACCGTATCGCCTGATTGAAAAACAAAATTAGTATCAATCTTGTCTGGATATTTATAAATCCAGATGTTTGCAACTTCGCCTTTTGGTAGTGTTGTGGTTCCTATTATTTCAACGAAAACTTCATTCATTTTTGCTGTTACACTATCATATACATTGTATATCCATTTATCACCTACTTTATTTGGAAAATATTCTGATGCTGAAACATTAGGAGGCAATGTATCTGGCGGCATTTTGGTTTTATGGCAAGATGCAAACAGGATAGTAAATGCAATTATTAAGTTCATTGCTTTATAGGTTGTCATCTTAAACAAATTGAATTAATATAAAGACAGATAATAAAAAACAAACGTTGCAGAAGAATATGCAACAATTTATGGTGGACTATGCTCTGTTAATATTATAAAGGGTTTCGTCTTGGGGCTTTCATTGGACTTTACAAATAGCAAGTTACACAATCAATTCGCAAGTTTGCATGGGTGCATTTCAAAATGTCGCACCGACAATTGTAAATTTAGGGAACTAAATCCCATTAATATGACAAAAGAACAATTGATTGCATCGGTAACGGCTCATTATGAAGAGCTCAATGC
>DASYOM010000049.1:0-15890 GCA_036007765.1 Chitinophagaceae bacterium
GGTTTGCATGTAAAGAGTTCCTGTTATTTTATCGCCGGGATTGTGGCCTTTTTTGCAGGCGGTAAATGAAAGCAATGCCGCTAATACAATTAGCGGAAAAATAAAATACTTCTTCATGATCTTTTAGTTTTAATTGTTTAAAATTTGAACCTCACCTCAACCTAATAGAAGGAGGAAAGGTTTAGTTATTATAGCCCTACCTTCAACCCATCTCCCATCTTAGGCGGAGAGGTGAAATGTATTTACTTATTTAATCAGTATTCAATTCTACACGAACCCGTATCTATCCACGCAAATATTTAATCATATCATCTCTTTGCGATCTATCTTTAATGTAGAAAGGATGCGGGAATTTCTCATCTTTGGGGATTTAAAACTTCTCTTTATAACGATAGCCATAGTCATCTTTACCCTTTTTGTTATAATAGCTTTGGTGATATTCTTCGGCTTTGTAAAACACTCTGGCTTTTGTTATTTCTGTTCCAACTTCATAATTTTTTCCTTTAAGTATTTCAACTAATTTTTCTGCTATCAACTTTTGTTCATCATTAAAATAAAAAACAGATGACCGGTACTGGCTTCGTTTGTCCGACTCTTTTTTTACCAAGGCAGGGTTATGGATTTCGAAAAAGTGTTTCGCCAATATTTCAAACGATGTTCTAGAAGGATCAAATACTACTTCTACCGCTTCAGCATGACCGGTTTTGCCGCTACATACCTCCTGGTAAGTTGGGTTGACATTATCTCCTCCTGTAAATCCAACAGCGGTTGAAAGCACACCTTCCGCTTTTTGAAAATAATATTCAATCCCCCAAAAACAACCTGCCGCAAAAATGGCTTTTTCACTTTCTGCCATTACCTTATTTGATTCTTATTATTTCATATTTAATTAAGAACGTTCCCCATAAGGAGTATCTAATGGCTTCGACATTGGGGAGCCTATCTGCCTTAGATATACCGTTAGAATTACCATCACAACAATCGAAAGAAATTCACTCTGCCAATTCTGAAACGATTCGAACCAAAAACGGCTATTGCTTAAATACTGGCCTGCAGTTACAGTTGGCAAATTTTTTAATGATTGTTCCTGGTTATAACCTTTCATACTTCCATACCAATGCAACAAAAAAGAAAGAGCAAAAAAAATGAATAGAACTATTGATAACGAATGTTTGTATACTTCTAAAATCCATCCACCTTTTTTTACCGGCCATGGAGCATTCACTCTTTGCCGGTCAGGGTCTTTATCAACATCTTCCATCGCATCAGGATCTTTCGATTCTGAAGATCCTTTTTGATATAAAAATATTGGCAGCACAACGTACAGTGCCATTTGTAAAAATTCACTTTCCCAATTTTCGAAAGTGGATGACAGGAAATGGCCGGATGTTACATACCCTGCAATAGACAAAGGCTGGCCTCCTGTATCATTCATGTCCTTATTATATTCTTTCAATCCTGATATTACCTGTCCTGCCAGCGTAATTATAAATAAAATTGCAAAAACAAGTGTCAATCCTTTATTCTTCAAATGCATGTTCTATTTTTTAGCACTAATGCTATTTATCAAAAAGGTGACGTTGTCTTTATATCCTCCAGTGTAGCCAACTGTTGTTTCAATCACACCTTTTGTTTTTTGAAAATAATATTCAGTTCCCAAAGCAACCTGATACAAAAATTGCACGTTCTGTTTTTACTGCTGTTGTCATTTTGTTTCGGGTATAAATTTTAAGGAAATGGAATTAACACAATGCCTTTTGTTTTTTGGAGTAAATCTTTCGCCTTCGAAAACGTGGCCTAAGTGTGCATCACATGTTACGCAAACAATTTCTGTTCTACTTCCATCAGCATCAGGTAAATGTTTTACTGTTCCTATTATTTCATCATCAAAACTGGGCCATCCGCAGTGTGAATCGACCTTATCACTTGAACGATAGAGTGGAGTATTGCATCTGCGGCATACATAAGTGCCTGCTTGCTTATTGTCATTATATTCACCGGTGCCGCGTCGCTCGGTTCCTTTATGAACGATTACTCTTTCTTCTTCCGGTGTTAGTTTGTTGAATTGCATTGATAGTTCTCTTTAATTTTGTGCGTTAATTTTTTTAATACATCTTAAAATCCTGCAAGACCCTGTGGTGAGGTATAGGGTATTTCGATTCTATCTTTTTCTTTTAGTTTTCCGTTGTCTTCTATTTTATAGCTGAATAATTTAGAAGCATTGGACAGAAGTGTGGCTAATCCTATTAGCGGAACAATAAAATTTCTTTTCCTGCTTTTTTGATTTTAATTGCTTAAGATTTTTTCTTGCTTGTTATTTGTTTTTATTTTTTCCATCATCAGAACCTGTATCCAATCCCCGCAAAAATTCAATCATGTCATCTCTTTGCGATTTATCTTTAATGTAGAATGGATGCGGGGATTTTTCCCCTCTCTGAGGATTTAATAATTCTTCAAGACTTTTTACAGAGCCATCATGCAAAAAAAGAGTCGTCCTGTCAAGGTCGAGTAGCAGTGGTAAAGCAACACCCCGCGGTTCGCCATGATCACTTGCGTCAATCACTACCATTTTATCATCATAGTTGCCGGGCGAGTTGATAATGGGGCTCTGCTTAGGATCGCCACGCATACCTGCTGGAATAGGTGAATAACCAGGCCATAATTTTTTAAGATCAACCAACCTAACATTAACCGGCTTGCTTTGATCAACGTTGTGACAACTGGTGCAGTTTTGCCTGAACATCATGCGACCGCGGGCTGCCATATCCGTGTTAACTTTGGCACCAGCCGGCGCTTGTAAAGAGAAACAATAGGCAGTCATATCTCTCAGCTTTTGATCATCTACACGCCTGCCTACTGCATTATGTTGGTCGCCAGGCTTGCCAATCATCTTTGCCCGCACATAAGGATACCCGGTTACACCCGTTTCCGCAAGAATCTTTTTATAATCTTCATGAATTTTGACTCCTGCCTGTCCTGCTCTTTGAAACAGAAGTTCACGCCCTTCCGGTGTTGCCATCGTGCTCATATCTAAATTAGATGTGTAGGAAGAATTACTGATGTCTTCAAACAAAGGATTTTCACCGGAGCTGCTGTAAGGGGCCGCAAGATCCTGACGAAAAAGCGGAACATTTTTAACGGAGTTACCAATTCCATCATGGGTTTCATCGAAGGTACCTACAGGGTAATTAACAGGATCTTCCAAATAAGCATCTATCTCTGCTTCGGTTGATTCTGCATTAATCCCTTTTGAAGATCGGCCGGTGGTTTTACCCATATTGTTTAGCTGCATGTTTACATAAAAGGCTCTTGAATTTTGTGCCGTAGCCAGCAGTTTACCTATGTTGAAAGTAAGCGGGGCCAGCCCGTCAATGCGCTTTCCGGCAGTGCCGCCATCGGGCATATGGAAAGCATACTTATCAGTAACGGTGTGGCATATAGCGCAGCTTACGCCCACCATGTCGCCCTTCATAATATCTATTTTACCATCTTTGTTGCTGTCTTTTGGCACTACCCCAATGACAGCGTTTTCATTAATCAGCTTCTCTGTAGTCATCGGGTTATTTAGCAGCGGCGCATTTTGTAAAGAGAGGTCGGTTTTAAATTCTGCTTCGAGGGCTTTTCTTAATTCCGGGTCAACAGCTTCCATGTCAATTTGCAAACCTATCTCCAGCATTTTCTTTGGTGTTACTTTCTTTTCGGCCATGCCTTGCTGCATACGCATTGCATTGAACCAAAAACCTTCGTTGCCGAATGTTTCAAAACGAAAGACCTCTTTTCCCAGTGCTGCATCGCCCAAAGGTTGTACTTCAGGTTTTTGTATATCGGCAGGCCCATCGCTGCCTGATGCCTGCATGTTTTTAGAAGAATTGCACGAGTCAAATAATAAAATGTTACAAAAAAACAAGGTGAACAGCATCGACATAACGAGATACGTTTTTCTTGCTTTCCAATTTTTGCCGGCTAAGGAAAGTGAGCAACTTATCTGGCGGTAAAAGTTGTATAATAAATTCATAATATGTGTTTGTTGTAAATATTGAAATGTTGATTCAGGAAGCGTCTTAGTTTTATTGATCGGTATTTTTCCTTCAACATTCTTTAAACAAATAGCAATCCGCTATGCCGAAAAATTATCACAGAAATATGTCTTTTTAATGTTTAAATTATGCGCAAGAGTATATAACTGAATATATATTGTGCACATGTAAAGCTTAAAATTTTTCATAGGGGATTAAGGCCTTTATATTCTGAAAAATTGCGTGTGTAAATAAAAGTTATCACAGATATGTACTATTTATATTCTGAAAGAATCACAGCACTTTTTTGGGGAAATAAAAAAACACTATTAAGAAATATATTCCTCAGATTGGGATATAAATTTATTAATAAATGAAAGCGAGCTATTAAATCAAGATGCTTGCGGGGTTAGATATTGGAAGGCTAAATGAGAAAATATTATTGTTATTAGTAACCTGGGCTTTTAAAACAGAACCATGAAGATGAAGTATCTTTTTTACAATGACCAATCCCAGACCTGATCTTGAAGGCTTCGTTTCAGCATCCCTTGCCTCCTCGTTATTTATCCAATTAATTAATTCTTCAGATAATGGATTGCTTGTATTTTCAACATTAAAAATCAGATTATTATTTTCAACCTGGAGGGCAACTTTTATAATTCCATTTTCGGAAGTATTTTTTACTGCATTATCAACAAGATTCTGAATTACTCTTTCCATAAGCTTTATATCTGCGCTTACCCATACATGATATTGGCATTGAATACATTTTAAGGTTACCCCTTTTTGTGAGGCAATTAGTTGAAAAGTATTAACAGTTTCCTGGACGATCTCTGAGAGAACAAAAGATTCTTTTTTAGCTTTAAACTCAGGAGATTCCATTTTCGTTATTTCAAATAATTGCTTAACCATATGCTCTACCTGCAACATTTTTTTTAGTATCATGTCGACATAATTATCTATCTCCGGTTGGGATATTTCATGTTTTTTTATAACAATCGTTTCTGCATAGCCTCTTGCAATAGATAAAGGTGTCAAGAGGTCGTGAGAGATATTTGCAATAAAATCTTTTCTTTCCATTTCAGATTTTGTAAGCTGATCAATGTTGTAGGTAAGTAAATCAGCCATCTTATTAAATGCCAGTGAAACCGATGCCAGCTCATCATTGTCTTTTATTTTAAAGCGCGCATTAAAATCTCCGTTCTGAAATTTTTCAAGAACATTCACCATCCTGTTAAATCTTTTTTGAATACTTTGAATATAGAGCAATGAAAGAGCAATAGATAATAATATTATAAAAATAAAAGCCTTGATTGCAAAATTGCTGATGTGGCTGCTGAACAGCATTTCGCTAACTGTCCTATATTCATTGCTGCCCAGTATAACGTAGATATAGCCAAGCTTTTTGGGTTTGCTGATAACTTCGGCAGCAGAAAAAATTTTGTCATGCGATTGATCTCTCGGGTCCGGGGATTTTATATATTCTTCCCCTTTTGATAAAATGAATTTATCAATATTTTCTAATGGCACCTTCCAAAGTTTGATTTCCTTATTAGGCCCGTAAAAATCCATAACGTTACCCGCGGTATCTAAAAAATATACCTCAGTGCTTGGGTTTAAGATCATAACATTTTTAAAAACAGAATCAGCTTTTCTCTTGTTGATGCCGAAACGATCAAAGGGGGAAGCAAATTTTGCAATGTGCGCAGCTACATCTTTGTTCAATAGTTGTGTGCTGGCAAGGTGATAATGGGTAGTGGCATAATAGGTTAATGCCATAAATAACACTCCAAGGATAGTTATTAATGCGAATACCATAATAGTAATGCGCCTGAATATGCTGAATTTCTTTGGTTTCATTCTGAAAATCTATAGCCTGTACCCCACGAGGTTAAAATATATTCCGGATGATTTAAGTTGGATTCAATTTTAATCCTAAGTCTGTTTATATGGGATGTGATCGTGTGCTCATACCCTGAAAACACATACCCCCAAACCCGTTCCAAAAGTTCCTGGCGGCTAAATGTTTTGCCGGGATGGCTTGCCAACAGCAGAAGAAGCTCAAATTCTTTAGGGGTAAGGTCGAGCCTCTTTCCTTTTACGGAGGCTTTTCTTTTATCACTATCAATAATAAGATTTTTAAATAAGATCTCCTTGTTCAGCGCAGGGCCATTTAAATTATTTTGTTCCGATCTTCTTAATAATGCCTTTACCCGGGCTAATAATTCTAATATGCCGAAAGGTTTTGTAACATAATCATCAGCACCAAGTTCCAAAGCCAGCACTTTATCACTTTCATCACTATGGCAGGTAAGCATTAAAATCGGGGTGTTTTTATCTTTTTCTCTTAATTTTTTACATATCTCCATCCCATCCAAATCCGGAAGTGTAATGTCAAGAATAACCAAATGAAATTCCTCGTTAAAAAATTTTTCAATGGCTTCTTTGCCTATTGAACAAGATGTAAGAGCGTAACGGTTACCATCAAAATGCAGGTTCAGCAATTTTGTTATTTCAGGATCATCTTCTATCAAAAGAATATTATTCATTTCTTAAACAGGGAACAACTAATTAAAGAATGCTATTATCAATAATACCAAAAAAAGAATTACTGGCAAACAAATATTTCTATATTCCATGGTTGATGTACCAAAAGCTTCTTTGCTTATTTCAGGTTGACTATTAAATGTAACTAAGAATATTCCTTGCCTCATTGCGTTACCTTTGCAGCGCTTTAATAAAATATTTCCGGGAAAATGAAGAACATTAGAAATTTTTGCATCATTGCACATATTGATCATGGGAAAAGCACGCTTGCCGATCGTTTGCTGGAATTTACTCATACCATTACCGGCCGCGACATGCAGGCGCAGGTATTGGACGATATGGACCTGGAGCGGGAGAAAGGAATTACGATTAAAAGCCTTGCAATTCAAATAAATCATAATACTGATGGAGTTGATTATGTACTCAATTTAATTGACACGCCCGGCCATGTTGATTTTAGTTATGAAGTAAGCCGTGCATTAGCAGCCTGTGAGGGAGCTTTGCTTTTGGTAGATGCCACACAAGGTATACAGGCGCAAACGATTTCCAATTTATACCTTGCTATTGACAACGATCTTGAGATTATTCCGGTTATTAATAAAATCGATATGGATGGAGCGATGATACCTGAAGTAGAAGACCAGATGATAGAATTGATAGGGTGTAAACAAGAAGATATATTACATGCTAGCGCCAAAACCGGGATAGGCATTGAAGAGATACTAACTGCCATCATTAAACGAATTCCCGCGCCTAAAGGAGATTATGGTGCTCCACTGCAAGCTTTAATATTTGATAGTGTGTTTAATAGTTTTCGTGGTATAATAGTTTATTACCGCGTGTTCAATGGCATACTTAAGAAAGGAGATAAAATCAAATTTTCAAATACGGGCAAAGAATATGAGGCAGATGAAGTTGGGATATTAAAGATAGGCCTGTTGCCAAAGCCTGAAGTGAAAGCGGGGGATGTGGGATATATAATCACAGGGATTAAGAATGCCAAAGAAGTAAAAGTGGGTGATACCATTACAACTATTGTTAACCCAAGTAAAGAATCTATAAGAGGTTTTGAAGAAGTGAAGCCAATGGTTTTTGCAGGAATATTTCCGGTTAATACTGATGAATTTGAAGAGCTGAGAGATTGCATGGAAAAGCTTCAGCTCAATGATGCCGCTCTCACTTTTGAACTGGAAACATCACAGGCACTGGGCTTTGGATTTCGATGCGGGTTCCTGGGAATGCTCCACATGGAAATAATACAGGAGCGGCTTGAGAGAGAATTTAATCAAACAGTAATTACTACAGTGCCCAACGTAAGCTTCATCGCTTATACAACCAAGGGGGAAAAAATAATCGTAAATAACCCTGCGCAAATGCCGGACCCCAGCAGGATTGATAAAATTGAAGAGCCTTTTATAAAAGCACAGATCATTACAAAGCCTGAATACATTGGAAATATTATGACCTTATGTATTGGAAAGCGTGGATTGCTTACTAACCAGGGTTACTTAACACCCACAAGGGTAGAACTCTCTTTTGAAATGCCCCTTACTGAAATTGTTTTTGATTTTTATGACAGGCTTAAAAGTGTTACGAGGGGATATGCGTCATTCGATTATCATCCAATTGGCTATCGGGTAAGCGATATTGTAAAAATGGATATTTTGTTAAATGGTGAAAAAGTTGATGCCCTTAGCTCTTTGATACACCGCATCCGTTCGCATGAATTTGGAAGAAAGCTTTGCGAAAAATTAAAAGATCTTGTACCCCGCCAGCAATTCCAAATTGCCATACAAGCCGCTATAGGAGCCAAGATTGTTGCCCGTGAAAATATAAGCGCTATGCGAAAAGATGTAACTGCGAAATGCTATGGCGGTGATATTAGCAGGAAAAGAAAACTTTTAGAGAAACAAAAAGAAGGAAAGAAAAGAATGAAGCAGATAGGAAATGTTGAAGTTCCCCAGGAAGCATTTTTAGCGGTGCTGAAATTAGATGAGTAATCAATAAATATCAGAAACTCCTTTAGGCCAGAAAGATTTTGGAGAGATTGATTTTAAAGAGAGGCGTTACCTTCAGGATTTAAGAATGCTTAATTTCCTATTTAATAAATAAAAGACTCAAACTGATTATTTCTTTTTATTCTTCTTTACAACTGGCTTGGTGTTATTATCTAATGCTTTTGTTTGCTCAGTGGAATCACTTTTATCTCCCTGATTTTCCGGAACCCTTGTACTCAATTTTGAATAATCAATATTTCCCTGTGCGTCTCTTATTGGCTGTGGTACTGGCTCCTGCCCTTCAGTTGTTGTTTGTGTAAATACTTTTTGAATATGAACCCATTTCCCATCTATCCATTTTAAGCCCTCATAATCTCCATCAGGAATATAGGTATACTTTTTATTTGGCTCACCGCTTTCTGAAATTAAATGTTCATAAATAATCATATCCTGGTCAGGATCATAAGTTAGCCTGGGGCTTGAGTTTTTCTTGTATTCCATCACATACCGGGCTCTTGAATTTTTTAACTCACCGTTATCCTGGAAACTGAAATTAGCCCCTCCAAAAATGGGCTCGTCATCTTTGAATGAAAGTATCTCTATAACTTTTTTATTGCTGTTGATATTATTTTCATCATAGCCAAGAAGCGTATAATAATTTTTTCCAAAAGCTTTTTTCTCTATTAATTTATAATATACTGCGCCCATCCATCCAAAATTATTGCCAATGGTATCTTCTTTATTTATGGTAATACCGGATTTATCAATAAGTGGAAAGAGGTTTAGTGATCCATCCCGGGTTCTCATTTGTATGGCACCATGCTGGCGTGTTACATGTTCATTCACTACCATTTGCCAGGTAAATATTTTAAACAAGCTGTCTTCTGGAATTAACCTGGAGATTGCTTCAAGAGAATCGAAAGGATAATAAAAAGAATTGTTGATCTTGAGCGCACGCACAAACATTTTAGTGAACTGGCTATCTGCATTCAACCTGTCCGCTGCATTTCTTCCCTGTATGATTTCAATTGCAAGTGTCTTTAAAGAATCTTCTTTTTTTTGCAATTCCTTTTTGTCGTCTGTAGAAATTTGTTGGGCAAAGACTGTATTGGAGATTAATAAAAAGCCAATAAAAAAAGGATGGATTTTATTCATTAAAAATGTTTGCACAAAGAAAACAGAATTTACCGGATATTATTACTAATCACTAATTTTTAACTAAGCTATAATGCGCCGGCTACAGAAATGAGATTGTCAAAAACAAGATCAATGTCTTCATGTTTTAGATCCACATCTTTTCTTGTCGTAGGCAAAAAAATAGTGGCGGCTACATTAAGATTTCTACCGAATTTCATGTCACTTAAGGTGTTGCCAATCATAATGCTTTTTGAAAAATCAATTTCAGGAAAATCTTTTTTAGCCTGTAAGCCCATGCCGGGATTCGGTTTTCGGTTT
Organism: Chitinophagaceae bacterium; assembly: GCA_036007765.1. Taxonomy (GTDB): domain Bacteria; phylum Bacteroidota; class Bacteroidia; order Chitinophagales; family Chitinophagaceae; genus Ginsengibacter. The sequence continues at coordinate 10,016 of DASYOM010000049.1, forward strand.
TGGCCCTCCATATCTACACAGAAATATATTTTGTCAACCCGCCCACCTGCATCTTTCAATTCTTTCAGCATATTTTCATGAATGTTTTCCAGGTCTTCGATTTTAGTAAGCCCTTTGGCAACTCCACGTTGGTTGGTTACAATAAATATCTTCCCAAATTTTTCACTAAGAATTTTCATGGCTTCTTTTACACCTTGATAAAATTTAAATTCTTGCCATGTATGTATGTAATCCAAATATTTTTCATCGTTTATAACTCCATCACGATCGAGAAATAATGTCCAGGTTTTATTTATTTTTTTAAAATCGAACATGGTGAAAATTCTGTCAGCTTATAATTCTTAATTGTTAATTGTTAATTCTTAATTCTTAATTGTTAATTCTTAATTCAACCTGCGCTCTTTCATAATCTTCAGGAATTCCAATATCAATAAAATACTTGTCCCGGATCAATCCAAAAAATTTTATATTTCCATCAATGAATGATTGCATATTTTTTTCCAGGTAATCTTTTTCAAATGAAAATTTTGCAGGAAAAACTTCTTTTTTAAACCGATCAACATTTAATGCGTAAACGCCACCATTTATTAAACCTGTAGCATAAGGCTTTTTTTCTTTAAATGATTTTATTGAGCCATTATCATTCAATTCAATAACCCCGTACCTGTCAAAGTTTTCCATTGGTTTCAAACACAATGAGCAATCCGCATTTTTTTCTTTATGAAAATTACTTAGCTCCTGCAGGTCAATTTTGAAAAGGGTGTCGCCATTACAGACGAGTACATTTTGACTAACTGCTTTTTCGCATGCTAATCTTATGCCACCACCTGTTCCTAAAGGCTCACTTTCAAAAGAGATTTTATAATCTAAAGATGAATAGTTTTTTTTCAGGTATTCTTCAATAGCGTCATGCATATAGCCCACGCTGAATATGAATTTCTCAATACCGCTTTTTTGTAAATAGTTAATGACGTAGAAAAGAAAAGGCTTTCCATTTACGGGCGACATACATTTTGGCTTATCATGTACAACACTCCGCAGCCTTGTGCCCAGCCCACCTGCAAGAATTATGGCTTCATCAATCATTTGTATCTGCAAAATAAATTTCTTCTACCAACTGGCAAATGATGTGGCCAAGAGTAATATGGCTTTCCTGTATCCGCGGCGTATCATCCGAAGGAATATTTATAAGATGATCGGAATATTTTTTCAATTTGCCGCCGGAAGATCCTGTAAAGGCAATGGTTGTCATTTGTTTTTCTTTAGCGATTTCGAATGCATTGACAATATTTTTGCTGTTGCCGGAAGTGCTTAAACCTACAAGCACATCTCCCGCATTTCCTATTCCTTTTATTAATCTTGAGTAGATCACATCAAAGCTATAATCGTTTGCTACAGCTGTTATATAAGATGTATTGCAATGCAAAGCCTCTGCCGGCAGCGCATCCCTGTCAGTGTAAAATCTCCCGCTAAATTCTGCTGCAAGATGCTGCGCATCTGAAGCACTGCCGCCATTACCGCAAAACAAAACTTTATTGCCTTTTTCAAATGCACTAACGATCACATTTACGCAATCCATTACCGTTTGTAAAAGTTTTTCATCGGATAATATTTGTGTCTTTACATCAATGGATGACTGAATAATATTTTTTATTTTTTCCATTTTCTTTAATTTATTTACACACACCAGGTTTGTAATCCATGCTTGGTAAAGCTGTAGTTTTTTACTTCACCTCCAAATTTACGTAGCGCTTCTACTACTGCATGATGGGTATTACCGGGGCAATAGAATATCATAAATCCACCTCCGCCTGCACCGCTGATTTTTCCACCTGTTGCACCTTCTTTTTTTGCAGCTTCATATATTTCTTCAATAAGATTGTTACTTATATTATGCGCCATTCTTCTCTTTTGCTGAAATCCAAAATCAAGAATTTCACCAAATTCATGAAGGCGCCCTTTTAATAATGCTTCCTTCATCATGCGTGCCTGTTCTTTCAATTGATGCATAGCCTCAATACTTTTCTGATTTTTATCATTCACATTTTTTACCTGCTCATTTATAATGGAAGCACTTTCCCTGCTGGTAGCTGTAAAATAAAGAACAAGATTATTTTCCAGTTCGTGCAGGTATTGAGATCGGATTCGCAAAGGATTTACAATTACTTTATCATCGGCATAAAATTCCATGAAATTTACTCCTCCGAACATGGCAGCATACTGATCTTGTTTTCCACCGGTGAGTTTCAAATCTTCTCTTTCTATCTGGTAAGCATAATGGGCAATATCATAATCACCCAAAGGAAGTTTTAGCCATTCGACGAAAGCTCCAATAATTGCAACCACGAGAGTTGATGAAGTTCCAAGCCCCGAACCAGCAGGCGCATCTACAAACGTTGACAACCGAAACCCTGTTAAAGGCATTCCAAAATCTTTATGTATGCGATTGTAAACTCCTTTTAATAAATCAAGCTTTCCATCGATTGGTAATATTGCAGCCCATTCAAATCTTTGCTCTTCCTTCCTGTCAAGCGCCTGAACGATGATAGCGTTTTCTTCAATCGGCTCAATATTGGCATAGGCAAACAGGGAAACCGTCGCGTTTAAAATCGCACCCCCATATTGATCGCTGTATGGGCTTACATCTGTACCTCCACCGGCAAGGCCTATACGCAAGGGAGCTTTACTGCGGTAGATCATTTGGATAATTTAATATATTGAGCCGGTGTTAAAACCGGTAATGCTAAAGGAGCATTTTTAAAATCCTTTATATTTCTGGTAATGACGAAATCCATTTTATGAAACTGGGCAAGAAAAAATAATAATCCATCTCCCAGATCATCGAATATTTCCAGAGAAGAGTATAAAACACTATGATCAAACGGAAGAACTTTAAGAAAAGGCCAGACATTTCTTAACATCTGCATAATATTTTTTCTTTTTTCTTTTTCAAGAAAGTAGATAGATGTTGCAAGTATTGATTCGGAAATATAACATTCAATGTGTCCTTTACTTGCTGCATTTAAAATATCTTCTATCTCTGTTAACTCACCTTCACGTGCCAATAAAAAATCAAGAATAATATTTGTGTCGAGAAATAATTTATTTTCTGCCATACTTCTCCTCTCTATAGTCGTTAATTATTTTTTTGTAATCGTAGCTCTTTACAGCTTTGGCGGGAAATGACTTTCTAAAACGCTGTGAGAATGTTTCATCATTTTCTTCACTGCTTTTTCTTGAAGTGATTTTTTCCAGGTATTCCTCTACAATAGCGGATATACTTTTATTTCTTTTTTTTGAAAATGCTTTTGTTTTTTTAATAACAGTGTCTTCAATATTAAGAGTAAGTTTTGTTTTCAAAGCTGACGATTTTTTTTTACGAATATACGTAAGAATTAAATGTTACGTAATTCTATAATTGATTCTACCATTGTGTTCCAGCTATATTTTTTTTTCTCTTCACGCAAATAGGGCAAAAAATATTCTTCACCGAATTCAAAATATTCCCTGATCTTTTCTGCAATGCTTTCAGGATTTGGCTCAGCTATTAAACCAACTTTTTTATCAGGTACTAAAGATGGAAGGCCTCCAACGTTTGTTACTATCATTGGTATTTCAAAATGGTAGGCGAGTGGTGTGACACCGCTTTGCGTAGCTTTCCTGTACGGTTGCACAACGCAATCAGCAGCGCACAAATAATATTTCACCTGGCTATCCGGAATGAATTGGGTTCGGATGATCAGGTTATCTTTTATGGAAACATCATTCAGTAAATCTGAATAGCTTTTTGCATCTTCATAAAATTCACCAGCAATTAATAGTTTGATATTTTGAGTGGACGAATCCTGTTTTAATAATTTCATTGCATTTAATAAAATATCGAGCCCTTTATATTTTCTTATAAACCCAAAAAATAAAATCACTTTATAGTTCAAGTTAATACCAATCTTTTCTCTTGCTTCACCTTTGCTTATCTTCTCTCCGCAATTATCATACAAAGGATGCGGTACAAATTGTGCAGGTTTATCACTGGCAAATTGTTTCAAATCGAAAAGCACTTTTTCGCTCATCGTAATAAATGCATCTACCGGCTTTAGGAAATATTTTGTAAGGGCTACATCTGCAGGCCTTTTTTCATGCGGTAAAATATTATCCGCAATACAAATAACTTTTGTGTGTTTATTTTTTTTAACTCTTCTTAAAATTGTGCCGAGGCACGGGCCCATGAAAGGAAGCCAATACCTTACTACAATTATATCTGGCTTTATGTTTTTTAATTCATTGCCAACGCTTATCCAGTTTAGCGGATTTACTGAATTTATTTTTACTTTAATTGGAAGGTTTTCCGGTGGTGGTTCTGTTGAATACTGGGTAGTTCCCGGAAAAAGAAATGATGGATACTGGTAAGAAAAAGTATAAATACTTGTACTATATCCCTGGTCTATAAACTCTTTTGCAAGTCGCTCGTCATAAGATGCAAGGCCACCACGCAATGGGTGTGCAGGCCCGATGATGATAATAGATTTTACAATATTTGCTGACAAAATAATATGAAAGTTTGATCATCAATATTAATATTCCTTATCCAGCTAAATTATCTTTTCCTCAATTAAATAATTATTTCTTTCTGCTCCGTTCCTTGATATTAGCTCGCCCAAAAAACCAGCAAGAAAAAGTTGTGTACCAATGATCATTGCAAATATCGCGAAGAAAAATATTGGCCTCTGAGTGAGGCCTGTTTTGTCAAAAAAGAATTTTGTAATAGTGAGGTAAACAAATACGATCAACCCGAATGCAAATGATATAGTGCCCCACAATCCAAAAAAATGCATTGGGTTTTTTCTGAACTTCCCTACAAATATTATAGAAAGAAGATCAAGAAATCCATTCACGAAACGGGTCCAGCCAAACTTGGTAACTCCATATTTTCGCCGCCTGTGCTCGACTACTTTTTCTCCAAATTTTTTAAAACCTGACCACTTTGCAAGCAAAGGAATATAGCGATGCATTTCACCATATACTTCAATGTTTTTAACCACCTTATTTTTATAAGCTTTTAATCCGCAATTAAAATCGTGAAGGTAAATGCCACTGGCTCTTCTTGTAGCCGCATTGAATAATCTTGAAGGAATATTTTTTGAAAGCTTGTTATCAAATCTTTTCTTTTTCCAGCCACTTACTATATCGTAACCTTCTACCAATACCATGCGGCGTAATTCGGGAATTTCATCAGGGCTATCCTGCAGGTCAGCATCCATTGTTATTACCACTTCACCGTTAGCCATCTTAAAGCCTTCATTTAATGCTGCACTTTTCCCATAATTTCTTTGAAACTTTATTCCTTTTATATGTGTGTTTTTTTCGCGGAGTTCTTGGATAATCTTCCATGAATTATCAGTGCTGCCGTCATCCACCATTATTATTTCGTAGGTGAAAGAATGCTGTTGCATTACTTTCTTAATCCATGCCTCAAGTTCAGGTAAAGATTCAGCTTCATCAAGAAGTGGAATAACTACAGAGATATCCATTACTGCAGTGTTGGATTAAAATTCGCATCTAAAGGCCGCGGTTCTTTTTTGGTGATAGCAGCGCCAACCAATGCTGAAAGAGCTCCAAAAAAAAGCAAAACTATGAGCGTACCTCCAATTGCAAATGCCATGAAGAATTTTTTTGCTATTTCTACTCCCTTGTTAATTTGCTCGGATGACAATTTACCTTCCTTTACCATGTTTGCTCTTGCCTGGTCCATTGCTTTTTCTTTAAACTCAGGGAAAAGTAAAATAAAAATGATAAGGTAAATAATCATTATGCAGGTTACAACAGCGGCAACTTTAAAGCCATGAGCAAAATAATTACCAAAGGTAGAATTGTAATC
>DASYOM010000050.1:0-7510 GCA_036007765.1 Chitinophagaceae bacterium
CTATTATATAGAGGCAGCCGGCAACTATCTAAAATTGTTTACTGCGAATGGAATGATCCTCCACCGACAGACGATAAAGGAATTCATTGAGTTACTTCCAGACTCATTTTTCATTCGAACTCATAAAAGCTATGTCGTAAATATTGAGCATATTAGTCGCATAGAAGTTTCCCAGCTTACGCTTGATAATCAGAAGATCCCTTTAAGTCCTAACTTTAAACCTGAAGTTTGGAATAAGTTAGGAATTAATGAGGTAAAGTGAATGAAAGTCCTCCAATCACTATAGCATGAGCTTAATAGTTCATCGTATGATTTTAGCCTCAAACTGGTTTATCATTTTTTGTACTGCAGGCTGCACAGGTACTTCATTACTTTTCCAAAGATCCCAGGTGCAACCCAATATATTTTATTTGGACAATGCCTTGAATAAAATATTTATTCCACTTTAAGCATCGGTTCCACCAAACCAAATGTATAGATACGTCCGGGGCAATCACCCTGAATAGGCGAGATGTAGAGCTTATCATCCTTAATTTCAATTTTATATTTTCCAACGCAGGAAGTATCAAAGGGACTTCCACCTTTTATTTTTTGGATTGCCAGCTCGTTATTTTCATATTTATAGTGCATCATTTCTATTATTACACTATCCTTTCCGGAAACAGACACTGTTTTCTGACATATCTTTCAATTCTATAATTTCATCTCCTGCTTATATCACTTCCATCGTATCATTTTTAAAATACAGCGGGCATTCAAGTGGATTAGGCACGTTCAGTTTGCCTTTCCATTTTGTGTTTTGCAATTGTGCATTTGCGTTTAAAAATGAAAATATAAATGCGGCAATGGAAATTGCTTTAAAGAATTTTTTCATAAAAATGTTTTTTAAAATTTATTTATAAATTTATTTTTAAATATCATTCGTTTAATTAAAATCATTCTTTCACCTCATTATATCCTGCAGGTATTTCAAACATGCTGGCAGGAAGATCTCTATGTTCCACTTTAGTAAGTTGCATCACCATTGAAACATCTTTGCTTCCCATTTCCATTTTAACCGTAAAGCCATCGCAACTCATTTGTTTTAATTGTGCTGTTGCCTCAGGCGAGTACATTATATTTCCGGTTCTTGATTCAAATTGATTAAATAATTCTTTTACGTTGGATTGCATTGGTACTTCCTTACTCTTCCATAAATCAATCGTATCTATTTCTGAATAAAAACTTCCCATTGTTTTTTTGGAAATTATTTTTGCATGCACACAATTAAAACCTAAAATCTTTTCCTCGCCAACTTTTGTTACAGTTGATTGCATTTTCTCTCCTGTATTTAAGTCCTCCGGAATTATGTGATTTATAGTGTACGTCTTTTTTTCATCATCAATAGAAATACTTTCATTAGGTTTATTTGAGTGGCCTATAAGCACCATAGGTAATACATTTTTATTAGGAGATGCTGAATTAGACATATTCATCTCTGTGCGCATGTCGCCTTTTGATGATACATACATTTTAGTGGTTCCGTTTATAGCAACATTTTTTCCCGAAGAAGTAGTAGTTAATTCATAATAGGTATCATCGCCGGAACCAGCTGTCGTGGGTGCTGAAAGTGCGGGACTGTCTTTGCTTTCATTTTTCGTCGTATTTCCTGAACAGGAAAATAAAAAAATAGACGGCAAAATAAAAAGGATAAATAATTTTAGTTGTTTCATAGCTTATTATTTTTAGTTTAAAAAAGGATAAATTTTTATCTTATTTTACTTACTTATCGCCATACATAATGGGCATTTGAAACTTGCCATCAGTTACTGTTATCGTTTTACGGTTTTTACTGTCGGCATCATTGCCAAACTCATATCCATATATTCCTGAAAAAGTACCGGATATTAGGCTATGGTTGTTGGAAGTAATATTTATCTCAACAGAATCCGGTCCGTAAGAAGCTCCATCCGCATCCTGATAAAGGCTTCCACAATTGCCGTTAGTATTTTTGACGCGTTGCCCAATTGTTGTATGTCCTGTAATATTCATTGTGAATTGGAATCCCGCATTAGTATTGTCTGGATGTTTCCCTATATTAACCGTTACACCGTCAAGTGAGCCATCTCCATTTTGTTTCAGGTTAAAAGGGATGGTACTAGTTTTTTCTGTTACGGAAAATGCTTTACCATCAATCATACAGGAGAGTTTCGCATTACCATCGGAAGCATCACCGGCTGAGGTGTTTGTAGTGGCAGAAACATTACCCGCATCCTCCCCGCTTTGGTTATTATTGCTCTTACAAGAGAATAATAAAATAAAAAAAATGACTGGAAATAATTTTAGTTGTTTCATGTTTTTTTTTATATTTTAAAAGTGATTTTATTGTTTTCCATTTTTATTGAATGTCATATAAGCTTACGTTTCTATCTTCCTTGCTGATTTGAAAAAAGATTAATGTTGAAATCAGGCATACAGGACAATTCCTGCTTAAGGTTGTGGCGGTACTGTGTTGCTATCCTTACCTTTGTCTGCAATGGCTTTGTTCACATCCCTTTTTAATGAGTGCAACGACTCTTTAAGATTGTTATCAACTGAGCGAAACCTGTAAGCGCCATAAGTCATAATGATTGCTCCTGCAATAGCAATCCATATTCCAAAACTGAGGCCTACACTTCCAAACACTGAACTCTCTTCACTGCTTACGCCACCCATTGCCGATTCCCATCGAATAATAAGATAGCCGATGATGCAGATGTTCACAACACCGGCGCCTAGTACAGGCAGCCACATTTTTGCAGGGATATTAGTTTTTTGGTCGCCTGCTAATGCAAGAAGGCCTGCGGCAATAAAAAGCATAAATGCAAGTACGCCAATACCGTTCATGCCGTTTACAGATCCCACACCATAGCTAAACCATGGAAGGAAACAAGCGATAAGACCCAATGCAGCGCCAATTATAATGCCTTTGCGTTGTTTGTTTAATTGTTGAAAGTTCATAATTATAGTTTTAAATTTTTGTTGAAATAATTTTTATTGAATGTCATACAAAGCGGTGTTTTTATCTTCGTGGTAATTTGCCGGAAGATTGAATATTGAATCAGGCATATCTTTTTTGGTGATGATGCTCAATTGTATCAATTGGGATGAACCGGCTGATGTAGTAATTGCTTTTATTAATGCACCTGAACATCCTGCATCCATAATTTTTTTTACAATACCCGGCGCATGATTTTCAATAATTACGGGAGATAAAAATTGGGCACCAGGAACTTCATTACTGTATCATTCATCATCCTGTTCGTGCGCTGTTTGGCCTAATCCTTTTATGGTATAAGTAATTCTTACATAAACACAGTTATAACCAAAGATTTTTTCGTTGCCTATCTTTTGCACCTCCACTTGTGATTCATTTTTTCCAACATCGCTTCTTTGTTGCTTGGCATACTTTTTATATTGATCATTTAGGTTGATATTGTAATTCCCGTTTATACTTGCCAGTGAGGTTGCATGTACTTTCATGTTTATGGCAAATGACTCAGCATAGCCTTCTGAATAGACATTCCATTGATTTGCTTTATTAGTGCTGATGTATATATTTTTCCAGAGGCCATCTTTTTTATTATTGGCGATGCTGCCGCCTGTATATTGCAGCATAATGGTATTTCCGTTTCCGGAAACAGGTATTGTATAATCAGTGGGTTGTTCAGCTGTGTAAAAGGCAGTGTACGTTTTGGAAGGCCCGGCAGTGCCATCTTTTTTAGCAGCCATCATTCCATTGGCAACAGATTTTATAGGGTTATCATCACTTAGTTGACCGAGTTGCGCATTCAATAACAATGTAGAAATGGCTTCACCAGGATTACCATTTTTACCTCCCATCATTGCTTGCATCTTCTTCATCATGCTATCCATGTTGCTTCCTCCACCAAGGTTTTTTAAAATGCCTGAATCATTTTTTCCAAACACAGCCGACATGCCTTTCGCAAGCATACTGTCTGCGTTTGTGTTTTGTATAGACGCAGACGTATCAACGGTTTTCGTTATTGAGTTGGGAGTGTCGTCAGTGTCGTTTTGTGATAAGATTGCAGCAGAATTATTTGCAGTTGTGTATGCAACTTTGTTTTCGTGGTTTTTATTTGTCGATGTATTACATGACGCTATTAACAAGATAAATGCTGGCGAAACAATTGGAAATAATTTTAAGAAACGCATTTTTTTAATTTAAAAATTGAGATACTAAGAAGGCATGAATTATTTATATTCTTTCAACCTTCATCTTGCAAATCCATAATTACTTTTTAGCTTTTTGATTCTTTTTATGTATTAATATGCTTGCCACCATTATAATTCCAATGCCTGTCAAAAGCCATATCCACCAGCGGGACTCAGGTTTTGGCGCCTGTAACAGAAATTGCTTGCCTGGAAATATTTTCAAACTATCCTCTCTCCCCGGGCTCCAGAAAAGTTGTAATCCAAGTTGAAACCTAGGTCCCTGAAAATATTTGAGCTTGATGGAATGCAGGCTATCTGATAAATAAATATTTCCTCTTGCCGGAAACTCTGCATGCAGGCCATCATTATTAATAAACAAAGAATCATCTATGAACAATTGTGAACCATCGTCACTCACTAATTTGAATAAATAATTACCAGGTTTAATTGGCTTAAAAAGCCCCGTATATTCAATGCCAAACCATTCAAACCTGTCCCGCAGTCCGGGAAAACCCGCCGACCAGTTTTGTACAGGAATGTCAACTTGTTTTAAATAAATAGCATTGGCTTGTGCTTGCATGGTATCAAAATCTGGAAGCTGTGTGGTGGTGTTGACCAGCAGAAATACTTTCCCCCTCAACCCGTTGCTTATAGGAATGCTATCGCCAAAGGCAGTGGTGCTGTCACTGTTTCCTGCGGCTGTGTTCATGCTTGCTTTGTAATTGCATGATGAAAGAATCCCTATTAATAAAATTGCAAGTGGATAAATCTTTTTTTTCATAAATAATCGTTGAGGTTATTTATTTAAGTCAAACTTGCCATCGGTTATTTGAACAAATTCGGGATTGGTGTCTGATGCGCCTTTGTAATTTGTATTTTCAAATTTTCCTGAAAAAGTTCCTGTTAAATGATTGCCATCAAAAGAACTAACAGATGCTGTTACATTTTCATGGTTTACATAATCAACTCCTTTGCCGTTAAAATAGCTGAACATATTTAATACACCATCCATGCCTTTAAAAACTGAGGTGCCTTTATTTTTTATTTCAAACTGAAAGCCTTCGTTTGTTTTATCACCATCTAAAAGCATAAGGCCATCATTTGGCCCCTTAGATTCGGGCTCAAGTCTTATTTCAGTAAATCCGTTTTGCACCCGGAATGTTTTTGATTTGCCATCCATTGTACAAGTTATAGTTCCTTTATCTGCTCCTGAAGTTGTGGATGCAGATGCTGCATCACTCTTTGCTGTATCAGAATTATTGCGGGACCCGGATGAATTGTTACATGATAACATTATCAACCACGGAAGGATAAATATTAGTTTTTTCATTTTTATAGTTTTATTATTTGATTGGCTGGTGAATTATTTTGAATGATATAATTGTTTTTATTGAGCAGAGATTGAAAAAGGAATATCAAATTTTCCTTCGTTTACTGTAGCTTAGTCTTATTTACATTTCGTCTCTTGATTTGCTTGCATTTATTTTTTTTAATGATAACTGATTTTTATTTCTGAGAATAAGGTGACCAGGGTAAATCGAATTTGCCATCAGTTACTGAAAATTCCTTTTTGCTTTGGGGATTAAACAGGGTTCCCGAAAAAGTGCCTTTTATGCCGGATGCATCCGAAGTTACGGTTACGGTTACTTCATTGAATCCGAAAGCATCAGGGTAATCACGTGGGGAATAATTTGCAGAATAGTTGCCATTGTCCGGGCTATTTGAATTATGCATCGTTGTCGTGCCTTGGTCGGCCACGGTAAATGTAATTGCTCAGGTATACCCTGTTGGTTCGGCTCTATATGTGCCAAAACAAATGTGACTACGCCGCTCCCTGATTTAAATGCAGCTAAATTATCGGCATTCCCTTTTCCTGAAAAATCTTTCCCATCAATTTTACAAGAGAAGCTTGCATCGCCGGATGAATTTTCAGATGAGTTTTCTGTTGAAGAAGTTGGAGAAGAAGTACTGTCTTTATTTATAGCAGCATTATTATTTCCGCTGCATGAATACAATAATGAGGATGCGGAAAGAGTAATTAGCAACATTTTTTTTATCTGTTTCATAAAATTCATATTAAGTAAAAATTTGTTTTTATTAAATGCACACTTATTTTAAATGGATATCAAATTTTCAATCCGTTATGATTACCACGGCATGATGAATTAATGAAATCAGTTACTAACATTGCGAACAGGGGGATCAAATTTTCTATCGGTGACAGTAAGTTCAGATTTTCCTGAAAGCTGTCCTTCCGCTATTTTTTCTTTACCCGAAAATGTTCCTGACACACGGCTTGCAGAAATATTGGTAACAGTAATAGTGAATGAGCTGCGGATATTACGGCGACAAAAAATAATTGTTTCATTGTTTTTATTAAACAATTCAATATTGCTATAAATTTATTCGGCTTGATACATTTGTTTCCATTGGGCAGAAGTAGAAAAAGGAATGTCAAATTTTCCATCAGTTACTAAAATGGTTTGTTTTGTGTTGGCGTCACCGCTTCCTTTGTCTAAAGTATATTTTCCTGAAAAAGTGCCTGATATCCTTGCAGCACTGAGTAATGTTATAGTAACAGTTAGCGGGTCGTCTAAATAATTTATATAACCTTTGGTAATATAACCGACACGGCTAGACGTAGGCGTAACATTAAAAGTTGTTGAACCTTCTTTTGCTGCTACCTGGAACATCAGCTTTTCCCCGGGATTATCGAGCTTTGAAAATCTAAAAAGTACCTGGCCTTTGTTATCTCCTGTAAGATGAAATGCAGCATTTATATTTTGATCGGTTCCGGTTCCGGAAAATTCTTTGTTATCAAGCATACACGAAAAACTAGCATCACTTGTTGAAATAGTTTGAGCGTCAGAAGAATTATTTTCTTTATTTGTATTTTTTGGGCTATTTCCGAAACATCCTGTTAACAGCAAAATTGATAAAAAGAATTTGATGGTTTTTAATTGTTGCATACCTTTTGATTTTAAAATTATTTTTAACAATAGAGGTTGTATCATTCGCAACAGAAGCAAGTACCTGTACCTTTTATCAGGGCGCAGAAAAAGTACTCAATAATAAATTGCGGTTGCTACTGCAGCTTTTCATTATTTGAGTGTTTCCTCGTTGAAGTTTACTAAAATGACGGTTTATTTTTCAATCTTTTCAATCCCGGATTGCCACCCACAATATCTTCCCGTCTCGTAATACAGGAATCCTCAATCAAAGCAAAAGAAATCGAATCCTGCCCATGAAAGGTTAATTTATAGCTGCCCCAGTAATCATTTCCACAAACAGCCTTAATGTTTTTTATAGAAAAAGT
>DASYOM010000051.1:0-14340 GCA_036007765.1 Chitinophagaceae bacterium
GCCTGAGCCGAAACTTTTACAAAGGGATTAAAGGAGATAATAGAAACGTAATGCTTGCAGCAGCAGCTATGAACTTTAAAAGGATGATGAACATCTACAAACAGATGTTTTTTGACTTTTTTATCCGCATCATTTTTGTCACCCCAAACTTACCGATAACTCAAAATATTTTTATTCTAAACTCTAAGGTTGGTTTTTAAGGGTTGACTAACTACAGAATTTTGCAATTCTTGAAAATACACCCGCATCAATTCGTAGAAAAAATATTCACAGAAAAGATTTATACTCCAAATTTTCTTTTAATATCCCTGTCAGTTTCTCTTTCTTTAATCGTTTCTCTTTTGTCATAAATTTTCTTTCCTTTTCCTAAACCAATTTCCATTTTGGCAAAACCATTTTCTGCTATGAATATCTTCAGGGGGATAATTGAATATCCTTTTTCTTTAATTTTGTTTTCAAGTTTACGCAGCTCTTTTTTATGAAGTAATAATTTGCGTTCCTGCAGCGGCTCGTGATTGTGAATAGTTCCAAAGCTATATTCAGAAATATGAAGGCTTTTTACAAACAATTCACCTTTATAAAAAATACAATAACTATCATTAAAACTGGCTTTACCGGTTCGTAGTGATTTTATTTCAGTTCCCGACAAAACCAGCCCTGCAATATATTTTGCTTCAAAATAATATTCATAATATGCTTTACGGTTACTGAGTTCCATGGTTGAAGTAGTCAATGGTTCTATATGCGAGGCAATCGGCAATAATCAGTATAGATTATTGCTTATAACTTATTTCTTAAATTATAACCGCAAACCCTATTTTAATTTCGAAATAACACTAGTAATTGTTCCAGCCTTTCTTTAATTTCTTTCCTGGAAACAATAAAATCAAGAAATCCATGCTCTAATAAAAATTCGCTGCGCTGAAATCCCGGAGGGAGATCTTTCTTAATAGTTTCTTTGATAACACGTGGCCCGGCAAATCCTATGAGAGCACCGGGTTCGGCCATAATTATGTCGCCCAACATTGCAAACGATGCTGTCGTACCTCCAAAAGTGGGATCTGTACATAACGAGATATATGGAATTTTAGCATCGGAAAGCATTGACAATCTTCCGGAGGTCTTTGCGAGCTGCATTAACGAAAATGCACTTTCCATCATACGTGCACCTCCACTTTTATTTATGATCATAAAAGGAATTCTATGCTCAATGCAATAGTCGCATGCACGTGAAATTTTCTCTCCCATTACACTACCCAGGCTTCCTCCTATGAATTCAAAATCCATACATGCAATTACAATATCCATTTCACTTATTTTGCCATGTGCAACAGTAATAGAATCATGAATGGAAGATTTGGCATAAGTTTCCTTCAATCTTTGTTCATAAGGCTTGAGGTCAACAAAGCCTAAAAAATCTTTGGACTTTATATTGGCAAAAAGTTCTTCATAGCTTTCTTCATCAAAAAGAATTTCAAAATATTCTGCACTTCCAATGCGGTGATGGTAACCGCACTTAGGGCATACAAATAAGTTTTCTCTTAATTCGCTTACAGTACATGTATATCTGCAGGAAGGACATTTGGTCCACAAGCCATCAGGAGCTTCTTTTTTATCTTTGGTGGAGGTAGTAATACCTTTCTTAATCCTGCGAAACCATCGCCGCTTCGTTTCTTCTGTATCACCTTCTTCTCCGGCAAGGTTAGCATAAAAATCTTCTTCTTTCATATTAATTCCCCTTTAGGGGTTAGGGGTTATGCTATTGTTATGTCTTTATCAAGGTAAACATCCTGGGTTGCATTCAAAAGATCCACTCCATCTTTGAATGGTTTTTGAAAAGCTTTTCGGCCTAAAATCAGGCCCATTCCGCCAGCCCGCTTGTTTACCACTGCTGTTACAACCGCTTCCTGGAGATCGGAATCGCCTAAGCTTTCGCCTCCACTGTTAATTAAACCAATACGGCCGCTGTAGCAATTTAAAACCTGGTAACGACAGAGATCAATCGGATGGTCAGATGTTAATTCACTGTATACTAATTTTGAAGTTTTACCAAACTTAACAGCATTATACCCACCATTATTTGTCGCCATTTTTTGTTTAATGATATCGGCCTGTATTGTTACGCCCAGGTGATTCGCCTGCCCTGTAAGATCGGCTGACGTATGGTAATCCACGTTGTCAACTTTAAATGCGTTGTTACGTGTATAGCACCATAAGATGGTACACATACCTAACTCATGCGCAAGCTCAAAAGCCTGGCTTACTTCCTGCAGCTGCCGCGTACTTTCGTCACTGCCCCAATAAATTGTAGCCCCAATACCGACCGCTCCCATATTGTAAGCGCTCTTAACAGTCCCAAACATTGTCTGATCATATTTATTGGGATAGCTCAGCAATTCGTTATGATTAATTTTTACTATAAAAGGTATTTTATGAGCATATTTTCTACTTACAATTCCTAGTACTCCAAATGTAGAAGCAACTCCGTTGCAACCGCTTTCAATTGCAAGCTTTACAATATTTGCCGGGTCAAAATAAATAGGGTTAGGTGCAAAAGAAGCTCCTGCACTATGTTCTATGCCCTGGTCAACAGGAAAGATGGAGCAATATCCCGTATCACCCAGGCGACCATGGCCCAATAGCATTTGCATACTTTGAACTACGCGGTTGTTGCGGTTACTATTCACAAATATGTCGTCAAGGTATTTTGGAGATGGTAATGTAAGAGTTGATTTTTCAATTTTGCATTTGTGATTAAATAAATTTTCGGCTTTGTCGCCTAGTAAGTCGGTAATTTTTTTTGATGCCATCGATGATTTTTTTTGAATGTATGCAAACCTACATGAAATTGAGAAAAACACAATAGTAATTAAATCGGATAATTTAATTCCATTTCTGACGAATAAACATACCGATATTCGATATTTTCATTCTAAGTAAATTGATTATTATTTTTGAATGATTTTTGAATTGAACATCTCAAAATAATTAGCCGCCTTTAATAACCTGCTGCCGTACCAGCTAAACATTTCGCCATCTACTAATATTATATTTACACCTGGCAATAAATTTTTTACTTCGTTTACATGTTTTTCTTTGAAGGGGTAGGGTTCGGATGAAAGTAATAAAATCTCACATCCACGTTTTCTTATTTCGTTGAACGTCGTTTCAGGATATCTTTTTGTATCGGAAAAAATATTTTGAAGACCACAGTAATGTAACATATCGTTTATATATGTATCGTCTCCTGCTGCCATGTAAGGTTCTTGCCATATTAAATATGCAGCTTTAATTTTTTTTCTATTTTGAAATTGGCTATTTAGTTGGTAGAATTTATTTCTTATTGCTTTTACAATTTCTATTGAGTTTTCTATTCTTCCTACTAACTTACCAACAGTAAGTATAGATTGTAGTGCACTATCAAAGTTATTGATGTCAGTAAGCAATACGCTATAGTGTTTGGATAGTTCTTCTACTTGTTCTTTTGTATTTTCTTCTTTATTGGCAAGTATTAAATCAGGCTGAAGCTTATGAATAGTTTCAATGTTTACATTCTTAGTTCCTCCAACTCTTGTTTTGGACCGGAACCAATTATCAGGATGAACACAAAATTTTGTTATGCCTACTACTTCTTCACTAAGCACTAAATCGCTTAACAGTTCAGTCAGAGAAGGAACCAGGGAAACAATTCTTCTAAACTTTAAATTAGGTATGTTCTGCAAGTTTAGGAACATAAAGCAAATAAAGCAATTAACTGAAACCTCTAAGTTATTTGTTATTAGTACAATTAAGATTAAAATAAAAACTCCCGCAGAAATTCTGCAGGAGCAATTTTTTTGTCTGCGATCTGCAGACTCTCCTTTGGGGCCTTTTCGGAGAGTTCTCTACTCCAGAAAATTAATTTACTGGTTTCAGATTAGGCTTTGGAAGGATTAATTTTGGTAGTTTTTTGACAATTTGGTTTTCAATTGAACTTTGGATCGGTTTGGTTTTTTAAAGGATTTAGCAGTTCGTCATAGGAATTTTTTTAGATAAGCTGAATCAATCAAATAATTTTTATGTTCTCTTTACTGTTCGTAAAGAATGATATTGAAAAAAAATAGAAGTTGACTGATACCGGATTTTGTGATTTTTCATGAATTTGGATAGATTCAATCTTTAATTGTTCGACAGGATATTTTGGATATTTTTAGATTAATGCTTAAATCAACATCAATCAACTTCTGTAACAAAGATATGATCTCTAAATAGTTATACAAGAGCGTTACTGCTTAATCTTAGATAGTATAAAATTACTGCTTAAAGCGTATTTTTTCTATGATATTCTTACGAACATTTCTTTTCTTCTATAGGAATATTACTAAAAGTAATTTAACAATAAATGAAGGTAAGCTTTGCTAGTGTAATATAATTAACCACTTGCAATTAATAACAAAATGAGTTATTTTGCCAGGCTTTGAATAATGTCGTATTTGGTTACAATATGGTAGTCGCCGGTTTCATCCTTACTTAATACCGCACCACTTTGTTTAGAAATTAGCCTGCTTAATTTTTCAACAGGAGTATCAAAAGCCACAACAGGATATTCATTTTCCATGACGGATTCTACCGTTTGATCTTTAATTTCAGGATGCGTTAATATTTTATTGAATAAACCTCCCTCACTCAAAGAGCCTATAATTCCTTCACCATTTTTAACAGGTATATTCTCTATATCGTATTCCTTCATTAATGCAATGGCTTCTAAAACAGTTTGGTCTGGTTTTATGGTCAGTAATTTTTTCGAACCCCGCCCGCTTACAAGATCTTTGAAAGTCTTTACCTCAAGGAAACCTCTTTCCATCATCCACTGATCGTTATATATTTTTCCAACATACCTGCTGCCGTGATCGTGAAAAATACAAACAACAACATCTCCTTTTTTCAAATCTTTTTTTAACTGTAATAATCCCTGGAGGCAACTGCCTGCGCTATATCCACAAAACAATCCCTCTTCTTTTGCAATTCGGCGGGCCATGATAGCTCCGCCTTTATCGGTTACTTTTTCAAAAGCATCAATGTATTGCATGTCATAATTGGCAGGAATAAAATCTTCGCCAAAACCTTCGCTTATATAAGGATACACTTCATTTTCATCGAGCTCCCCAGTATCAAAGAATTTTTTTAGAAGAGAGCCATAACTATCTATTGCCCATACTTTTATTTCAGTATTTTTTTCTTTTAAATATTTGCCGGCTCCTACAATGGTTCCTCCCGTTCCCGTTGCGACAACAAGATGTGTTATTTTACCTTCTGTTTGTTCCCATATCTCCGGGCCCGTTTGCTCATAATGCGCAAGCCGGTTAGCAAGGTTGTCATATTGATTTACATACCATGAGTCAGGGACTTCTTCGGCCAGCCTTTTTGAAACGGAATAATAAGACCGGGGATCTTCGGGTTCAACATTGGTTGGACACACGATGACTTCTGCTCCCACTGCTTTTAAAATATCCGCTTTTTCTTTTGACTGTTTATCAGTAGTTGTGAAAATGCACTTATATCCTTTTACAGATGCTGCAAGTGCCAGGCCCATTCCCGTATTGCCCGATGTCCCTTCAATAATAGTACCCCCTGGTTTGATTTTTCCTTCCTGCTCTGCAATTTCCAGCATTTTAAGAGCCATGCGGTCTTTAATGGAATTGCCGGGATTAAAGTATTCCACTTTTGCCAGCACAGTACATGGCAAATCTTTTGTAATCTTATTAAGTCTTATAAGCGGGGTATTACCAATGGTATCTAAAATACTGTTGAGCCACATAAAAATTTATTTGCTATAAAGGTAAAAAAAATAGGGCAGAAGGTTATTTACTTACGTGCGCAAGTGAACCGTTCTTTATAAACTCCAGTGCTTTATTTATTGTTTCATCTTCGGGATTGCTTACTTCATACAAACCTTGCGTACGCCAAATCTGCCTCGCAGTCATTATCTTAATTTGCTTTTGAAGCAGGGATTTTTCCTTTACATCTGCCAGGTCAAAATCTATAGAATCTTCCTGGGCATAATTTTTAAGGCTTTTAAGTGTTGCATCATCCACATTATATTTTTCCTGAAAATTTTTTGGAGAATTGTAAGATATGAACTCCTTCTTGTGCTCAAGATAATTCCTATAAACAAAATTATTAAAAGTGCCTTTGATTAACGCAAGTGTAATTTGCTTATCAATTGCAAGCGTATCGTATGGCACAAAAATATCAGGAGTAATCCCGCCACCTCCATACACAATTTTGCCCGAATTTGTTTTGTATTCTTTTTCGTTTGTATGTTTTATTGAATCTGCAAAAGACATTTCACCATTATGAAACCTGTTCATAAGATCTTTATTATATTCCTGAACTCCATTTTTATACGACTTTTGAATACTCCTGCCCAGCGGTGTATAATATCTTGCCACGGTAAGCCTTAAGCCTGAGCCATCATTGAGCTCATATTGTTCCTGCACCAAACCTTTACCAAAACTGCGCCTACCCATTACTGTTGCCCTGTCCCAATCCTGTAAAGCACCAATTAAAACTTCACTTGCTGATGCAGTGCCTTCATTGGCAAGCACAACAAGCTTTCCTTTTTCAAAAACGCCTTCCTTACTGCAACGGTATTCTTTTTTTGGAGAGTGCTCACCTTCGGTATATGTTATCAGCTTATCCTCGCTTAAAAACTCATCAGCAATATCTGTAGCCTGGGTTAATATGCCACCTCCATTATCCCGAAGATCAAGTATCATACTTTTCATGCCCTGCTTCTGCAGGTTTTCTGTAGCCTGCATAAATTCCTTATAAGTTGTTGCACTGAATTTATTGAGCCTGATATACCCAACTGTATCGGCTATCATATATTCTGCGTCGAGACTGTAAAGAGGGATAAATCCCCTGGTTATACTAATTATTTTTTTTACTCCATTTCTTAAAATTGTTATATCTGCTTTACTTCCCCCGGTGCCCCTTAATAAATTTTTTATCTTTTCAGCAGTAATATTTTTCCCCGTAATGATAGAATCCCCCACCTTTAAAAATTTATCACCTACTATAAGGCCGGCTTTATCTGATGGGCCGTTGGGAAGAACATTTAATACATTGATGGTATCGTTAAATATATTGAACTCAACACCTATTCCATAAAATTTTCCTTCAAGGTCTTCATTAACTTCCTTTAACTCCCGGGGCGGTAAAAAAACAGAATGAGGATCCAAATTTGCCAATATTGCTTCGATTGCGGCATCGCCTAACGAATCCGCGTTTTCCTTATCAACATATTTACGACTTACAAGATCCAATACTTCCTGAACAGGTCGCTGCCTGTCAATAAAAAAAATACCTGTATTTGGCATATTGCCTTTTATCCTGTAACCGATAAACATTCCTGCCACCATGCAAAAACTTAATATTAAAGGAAGCCAAACCTGTAATTTTTTATTGCGCATACTATCCTTAATTATCTAATTTTATTTTTTAGAATTGCAAATTTCCTTAATAAATATGAGATAAACATGCCAACTATCAAATTGATTGCTGATAGCGGATCTACAAAAACCGAATGGTGCCTTTTAAAAGGAAATCAGAGGAACATATTTATTACACAGGGACTAAGCCCCTATTTTGTAAACAGGAATGACATTGAAAATATTCTAAGAGAACATGTGCTTCCTGTTGCGGCGAAGTCTGCCGTTAAGGAAATTTATTTTTATGGAACAGGCTGTAAAAATCCTGTAAACATACAAATGGTGAAGAAAGCTTTTAATACCATCTTTCCTGAAACTATTATTTCAGTAGATAATGATTTATCGGGAGCAGCCAAAGCCTTATGTGGGAATGACAAAGGCATCGCCTGTATATTGGGAACTGGGTCGAACTCATGTTATTATAATGGGAAACGCATCATAAAAAATAGCCCTGGAATTGGTTACATCCTTGGCGATGAAGGCAGTGGCGCTTATCTCGGTAAAAAAGTGATTCAGCATTTTCTATATAATATCTTTGATGAGGACCTTCATGCAAGGTTTGATTCAAAATTTGTAACTAATAATAATGAAATTCTAAATGCAGTATATACGCAGCCATTGCCAAACCGTTATCTCGCATCATTTGCAGTTTTTTTAGCAGATAACCGCGGTCATTACATGATTGAGAATATTATTGAAGATGGTCTTGATGATTTTTTTACAACACACATATTAAAATATAAAGAAAGCCACGAATTGCCAATTCATTTTACGGGCAGTATTGCATTTGGATTTAAAGACATTTTGGTAGAAATATGCAAAAATTATCAATTGCACTTAGGAACTGTTTTAAAAAGTCCTATAGAAGGTTTGATAAAATATCATTTATCTTAAGAGGAGGGGATTATTTGAGCATGGTGCAAATGGAATTTATTTTTCTTTCTCATAAGTATATTTCTTTTCATCTAATAGTGGATGTCTTCCGATAAGTTTATTTGTTTCAACTTGCAAATGAAAATTTTCAAAAAAAACTTCCGTGATAAATAGCTCCATCCTGAATTCATAATAATTATGCTCTTTATCTATTTTGAAATTTGAGATCTTTTCAGGGCTGAATTCAAATACAAGAGATATATTTTCTGCTCCTTTACGATTAATTTTTAACTCTCCGTCTTCATCGGTTTTTTCTTCTATAGTAGTATCGGAAAATTTCAGAGAGACGTATACGTACCTTAAGAAATTTTTATTACTGTCAATGAATTTTATCGTGGTAAAATCATTGTCAACGATTTCACTTTTTATGACAGCAAAATCATGTAATGGTTTTGGGCGACTGTTCAAAATGAGTTGGGTGCCTTTAACTGTCCATTTTCCCAGACCTTCCCTATCTAATGCACCATAAGAAAAAAAGAATTGAAAAGTGGAATCGGGCTTTATTAAAAATCCGGAGGCAACCTCCATTACACCGTGTAAATAATACTCTCCTTCAATATTTGACTGGGCATATATACCGGAACTGATCTTTATCACAATAAGAAATAATAAAAATTTTCTCACCATGCCATCAAATTAATAATCCTGGTTTACTCCATGATCTGCTCCAGATGCGCCAGCCTGCCATCCTTAGTTATTCCTTCAATCACAACCCGAAAAGCTTTGGTTATATCATTGTTATAAAATGTAAGCGTAACCTTATTTTGAACAGGTGTTGTAATTACCTGCGGGTTCCAATACAGAGTAGTTCTCAAATCCTGCTTTTCATCTTCTGCATTATAAGTGCTATACTTTGGAGAATAAAATTCGCGAATACCGGTGTAGCCACTTACTGTATTGTTGGAAAGGCCTTTGCCGCCCACAGATTTCGCATCATCCCCACGCCGGGTATAAATCGCAATCGCTCCACCGGAGCCACCACCTGCACCTCCAATAAAAGGAGGTCGTAACACTTTTATATAAGCAACATCCGATATAGGAATTGAAGAAACCATTGATGCATCAGCAGGTATTTCATCAACAAATAATTGTGGAGAGCCGCCACGCCATGACAATGACGGTGTACCCCCGCCCGTGCTTATCTGCAGGCCTGCTACCTGACCCTGCAGGTAATTAAAAATATCAAGTGAGCCTCTCGCCCTCGGATCATTTAAAAGATCAAACTGGTAACCATCTCCACCTTTAAAAAGGCCGGAAGGATACTTATCTTCAAGTATTTCAACTGGTGTTTTAGTTTTTAGGTTGATTTTTACCGTTTCCAAAACCTTGCCCTCATACTTATTTAAAATATCAGCTAATTCGTTAGCCAGTTGCAAATGGCGGGCATTCCCGGTAGTATCAAAAAATTTGCTATAATAATTTCCGGTAGCTGAAATACTGTTTCTTAGGGGAGGGAGGCGACCTTCCATAAATTTTACAGAAATATCTCCAAGGCCCTTAGCTTTTGAAAGTTGGTAATAAATATTTGCGGTATCAAAAAGAAGATACGTGGGATCATTAAAAGTTCCATCAGGCAAAACAGGTAACACCAGCATTTGCTTTCCCTGGGTTACATTATTGATTAACAAAATAATATTATCTGCAGATCTTAATTGGGAAAGCGAAGCACCATAAAGTTTTCCGGAAAGCGTGAGATAAGATGTGTCTTTAGCGTAACTGATTTTTGGAAATTTACCCTTTGTTACATCTTCCCAGTTAAATCGGCGCCAGCCATGGGTAAGCATTACAAGATCAAGCCCGCTGCTAATGCTGTCGCTAAAATTAGAAAAATACCAGGCAGGGTTAAAAACATTTCCTTTAAGCTCACCTGTTAAGAGCAGGTGAGAAATAATATGATCGCTGCTATCAGCATCAATATCAATATCTGTTACGGCTACGGAGAAATTTGCTGCGAGGCTGTCAGGCACAGTAATTTGAACTTCATTTCTTGCTCTTTTATTCAATCCCCAGTGCTGTACTTCCATAGTGGGATGAAAAACATATTCCTCATTATTAATAAAACTGATGCGTTCAGCCAGAGGAACCCATTGATCATCAAATACTGTAATTGTCAGGATACCACTTGGCAGATCCTGCGTAGGAACTACTCCCTTTGCTTCACCTGTACGTATGTCTTTGTCCACTTTAAAAATCTCATGTTGGTACATCGTTCCTATTACATGAACTTTCCCCAAAGTCGTTGCTTCTTTTGGCGAAGCTGCAATTGTAAATATCCGGTTCTTATTAGATTGAAAAACCTGCAGAGCTATTCCCGAATTTTTTATTGCTGGTAAATCAGAAGAGTACAGTTTGTCTTTTTCATCTTTCTCCGAATGAGGCCTCATGGACCACTTTGCCGTAAAGGTTTCCCCTTCTTTTGGAGTTAGAAAAAAATAACCCATACCATCGTGAATAATATGCAGGCTATCTAAAACTCCGCCCGTTTTATCAAGAATGTTTCCTTTTATATTTACCGGCCTCCCAAACTGATCGTTAGCTTTAAAAGCTATTTTGTTATTAACATTTGCAACAATATCGCCACCTTCAGGGAAAAATTGTATGGATGGAATAATTGTGATTTTTGAACTTTGCGCAATATTGCTTTTTGTAAGAATACGAATATCATTATTATATAAAAATGCGGAATCAAAATTGAGCATCCATTTTGTATAAGCTTTTATGTGTATGAATTTACCGGTATAAGATGGTGGAACGTCAAACTGGCCAATAGTTGTGGCATCCACTATGGGGCTAAGGTTGTGTGAAAGCAAATTTCCCTTATCATCAGTCCAGTCGATATACAAAGTCTTACTCTCTGTAGCAGGATAAATACCTTGCATCAGATAGGCTTTGTACCAAACGGTTTCGCCGGGAGCATAAGTGGCTTTATCATAATGAAGGTACGTTCGCTCGTTTCCATAATCACTAGCGTATTTTTCAATGGTAGAATCAATATTTTGAGCATTGGCTCTACAAAACAGGGAAAAAACAATGCAGGCAACGATTACACAATGTTTCATCGGGAAGATCAAATTTTCATTTTTATAAAAGTATCAAATTTTCAAATGATGATCGTTTTCAAATCATTATTTAAAGGTTCTTTAGGTTATGTATAAAGTTTAAGCCGTTAGAAATTTTTACTCCGATATAGAACACTTATTTGTGATGATCTGTTTTATAATGTTCCCGTAAAATATCTTCGCCGTAATCATTTGTAAGATCACGCACTACCGTATGAACATGATTTGCGTGGTTCTGCGTGTTATCATACTCGATCAGCAACACAGGGCCATAAATTCTATAATAGTGGCCTATTCCAGGTTTAAGGCTTCCTGACCATGCAAAGTATAAATTTTCCAGCCCGCCTTTTTTAATTTTATCCCTGAATTTATTGGCAAAATTCAACTCGTAATTGTCAATATATACATTGAGAAGTGTCATAAAAATTTTCTTTTGATCACCTGTCAATGCACTGTAACGAATTCCATTGGTTTCAATGTTTTCTACTTTACGCTTATTAGTTGTAACAATGTCTTCAGGAGCTACATCAGAAAACACTGCAACTCTTAACTGACCCTGCGTAAGTGCATTCAACAATTTAAAGCCGAGGTCGCCTTCTGACTTTAAAACCTCTTTTCCCTTTTGTTCATTAATTGAAACAATTCCGGGGTTTGACCCAAAAAAAGAAGGAGTGGAAGAAACTATTTTACCATTTGTTGAGGTAAAGTTTAAAGAAATATGATGGCCTTCAAATCGCCATCCCCAGAAATCATTTGGCGATGGTTTACCAAAAATGCAAAGATGATAATTTAACGGGTCACGATGTGTTTTACCTTCCGGTTTTTTAGTTGTATTATTTTCCATCATATACAATACGTTTTCAAGTTGCATAATTTCAGTGGACTTTTGGTAACCCTGGCTGCTTAAAGAAGCTTTTAATAATTCCAAAGCTGCCTGTTTTTGCTTATCATTAAAATCATGAAAAGTGGGGCCTTTCCTTTCTATTGGAACATAATTCATATTCATTCGCTCAGAATCGGTTAAAGAAAAAAGAGCCTGTGATTTTAGTTCCGGGGAAAGAGTATTCAAAAAATTGTTTGCTTTTTCTGAAAGATGCTGGGCAGTGCATTGCACGTTTATAGCTAAAAATATAAACAGTACCGCGTTTTTAATTATCATTATTATTCGTTTTTAAATTTCTTTTTGTATTGTATTTCTGATATTAAGTTAACTTATTCGTGAGTTAATAAGTCGGGATTATTTTAAAGCTTCCTTATTTAATGCATAACTCATCTCTTCATAATTATTGACGACTTTAGTAATCAGGCCTTTTTTATTAATAATCAAATGTGTCGGAAACATTTGAATTTGCAATGTATCAACGACGAAATTCTTTTGATCGGGAACAACTGCGTAACCAAAATTTGTTTTCTTTAAAAATGCCTGAAGGTCTTTTTTTGAATCAAAGGCCAGGCTTACGAAAAGAATATCTTTTCGATCTTTATATTTATCAACTAACGTATTAAGAGCAGGCATTTCCTGCACACAGGGTACACATCCTATGAACCAGCATTTCAATATTAGAATTTTCCCCCTGGTTGTTTCTCTATTAAATTCATCCCGTTTAGATCAATAAAATCAAAATCCGGAAGTTTATGTCCTTCCATCTTAAAATGTGCATAGTGCACACTAGCCCAATTTTTAATAGTTTCTTTTATATCGTCCTCTACATCATCGCTTAATTTATATAATTTATAATAAATGGAAGAGTCTCTTGAATTCAATCGTAAAGGAAGATAATCACCTGTAGAAAGAATCTTTAAGAAATTGTCTTTAGTCATTACATCTGATCCAATATTTAGAGCTGTGAAATCTTCAAAGGGCTTTACATATCTCGTCAGGTACGTCCAAAAGCTATTGGAACTCTTAAGAATTACTACAGGTTCTATAATGGGGTCACCGTAATTTTTACTTTGCTGACAGGAAAATGAAAACAAGAGAAAGATTAGAAAAATATAAGCAGGATTTTTTTTCATTGGAAAAAGCATTTACCCGTAAAAATGTTATAAAAAAAGTACTATTAATTCAATCGAAAAGAGAATAAGATTTCTATTAGTGTAAGCTATGAAAATTCGATGAAAAATAATACGGGTTTGCTTTGTTCAATGTAAACATCTCAATAAAAATTTTAGTTACTATCCTTGCGGTGGTATTTTTCATAAAAATTCTTTCCCGAAAAAAATCATTCTATCTTTAAGTTCACATCTCTAACAGGTAAATCTTATTCTTATGGACCGAAAAACATTTATCAAATTATCTTCAACAACGATGGCGGGCACATTCATAAAACCAGATCTTCTTTTTTTGCAGGAAAAAGAAATAACCAACTGGGCGGGCAATTTTACTTTTAGTACTCACAATTTATATTATCCTCACTCGGTTACTGAGGTGCAGGAGCTGGTAAAGAAATATTCTAAAGTGAAAGCCCTTGGAACAAAGCACTGTTTTAACAGGATCGCAGACAGTAAACACAATTTGATTTCTTTAAAGGAAATGAATTGTGATATTTCTTTAGATGAAAGTGCACATACAGTAACAGTAAACGGTGGTGTTAAATACGGCGAGCTTAGCCCTTACCTTGACAGCAAAGGATATGCTTTACACAATCTTGCATCTCTTCCTCACATATCTGTAGCAGGTGCGATTGCTACGGCTACGCATGGTTCCGGAGTAAAAAACGGAAACTTATCTTCTGCTGTATCGGGACTGGAAATTGTTACGGCTTCAGGTGATGTAATTACATTATCAAGAGAAAAAGATGGTGAAAAATTTCTGGCTGCTGTGGTGGGATTAGGTGCGTTGGGTATTGTAACGAAAGTAACGCTCGACATTCTTC
>DASYOM010000052.1:0-5087 GCA_036007765.1 Chitinophagaceae bacterium
ATATCATTCCACAGGATATCGGCAGAGTGATATTGAATTTACTCACGAATGCATTTTATGTGGTTGATGAGAAGAAGACAGCTTCGACAAGCTCAGCAGGACAATCATACGAACCAACAGTTTCTATCAGCACAAAAAAGATCGGAGATAAGGTAGAAATAAAAGTTTCTGATAATGGCAACGGCATCCCGCAAAAAGTTGTAGATAAAATATTTCAGCCTTTCTTTACTACCAAACCCACCGGCCAGGGAACAGGGCTGGGATTGAGTTTGAGCTATGATATTTTGAAGGCGCATGGTGGAGAAATAAAGGTAAATACGAAAGAGGGAGAAGAGAGTGAATTTATTATTCAATTGCCAATAATATAAAAAAATAATTATGGACGAACTACTTACAATTTCTGAATCTATCCCCGCTGAAATGATCCGGAAAATTGATAATTTAAATAAACAAGCCTGGGAAGTGCATATAACGCAACCAAAACTGGGGCTTGAGTTAAGCAGTGAAGCCAAAACACTTTCAGAGGAAAATTCCTACCCCAAAGGATTGGCATACGCCGTACGAAACATGGGAGTGAGCCATCGGTATCTTTCCAACCTGGAAACGGCATTATCGCTTTCAATACAGGCACTCGATATGTTAGTAAAACTAGGGGAGAAAAGCGGGGAAGCACAGGCATATGTTTCAATAGGCGCTATTTATTATTATATGGGTGATTATGAAAGAAGTCTTAATTATTTTTTAAAAGGTTTACGGCTCAACGAAGAAATTGGAAACAAGGAAGCCCAGGCTTATGCGCTAAATGGTGCGGGCTATATTTATAGTACACTTGGCGATAATAAAAATGGTGTCGATTTTCTTCAAAGGGCTTTAGCGCTAAGCAAAGATTTTAGCTTATCTCATGATATTCGGTCTAGAGTACTTGAAAGTATGGCTTTTGTTTATTTGAATGACGGTCAATTGGATAAGGCATATGAAACTTATATTGAGTGCCTTCGTGTAAGTGAAAAATCGTCCCAAAGTATGGAGGGGCAAGCACTTTATGGAATTGGGGATATTTTCGTAAGGCAAAACAGATTAGATGAAGCAAAGGAATATTTTTTAAAGAGCCTGACAATTTTAAAAGGAACTGATAGAGAAGCTGAAGCAAACTCATTATTGCATCTTGGAAAATTATTTCTCAGGCAGGAAGATTCAAAACAGGCAAAAGAATATTTTTTGGAAGCCCTTGCAGTATCCGAAGAAATTAAAGCTAAAGCTATTACTTATAAGGCGCATGAAGCGCTGGCCGAGTTATTTGAAAAAGAAGAAGATACTAAGTCATTTGTAAAACACTACAAACTTTATCATAAATATAAATCAGAAGTTTTCAAGGATGAACAAGAAAACAAGCAAAAGTATCTGAACATACAAAATGAAATGGAAAAGCTTCAGCAAGAAACTGAGATCAACCGCCTGAACAATGTAGTGATGAAAGAGAAAAATGAAGAACTGGAAATGAAAACAGAAGAACTGGAACAGTCCTATAACAGCATATCCGTTTTAAGTAAAATTGGCCGGGATATTACTTCAACACTTGACCTCGCTACCATTTTGAATACGGTGTATGAAAATGTAAATCAATTAATGGATGCCAGTGTATTTGGTATTGGTGTTTATAATGCAGAAGATTCAACTATTGATTATCAATTAGCTATTGATAAAGGAAAAAGATATAAACCATACAGCAGAAGTATGGAAGATAAGGATCAATTCCCTGTTTGGTGTATTGAGAATAAAAAAGAAATTTTTATAAATAATATAGAAGTCGAGTATAGTAATTATATAAATAGTATTGTAAAATTAAATGTCGATGACACTCAATCAGAAAATGATACTAAGTCTGAAATTCAATATTCATTACTTTATGTACCCATGCAGGTTAAGGAAAGGATTATTGGTTTAATTACTGTTCAGTCGTATGAAAAGAATGCATATACTCAACATCACCTTGATATTCTTAAAACACTTGCTTCCTATACATCCGCAGCATTATATAATGCGCAATCTTTTGAAACCCTTCAAAATACCCTCAATGAACTTAAAGTAACTCAACAACAACTGGTGCAATCCGAAAAAATGGCTTCGCTTGGCGAACTTACTGCAGGAATTGCTCATGAAATTCAAAACCCTTTAAATTTTGTGAATAATTTCAGTGAAGTAAGCAATGAGTTGATTGATGAAATGAAAGAAGAATTACAAAAAGGCAATCAGGAAGATGCTTTTTCAATTGCTGATGACATCAAACAAAATTTGGAAAAAATAAATCATCATGGCAAACGTGCCGATGCTATTGTAAAAGGAATGTTGCAACATTCAAGAAGCAGCAGCGGTGTCAAAGAACCAACAGATATAAATGCTTTGTGCGATGAATATTTACGTCTCTCCTACCACGGCCTGCGTGCAAAAGACAAATCATTCAACGCAACTATCGAAACTGATTTTGACAAATCGATCGGGAATATAAATATCATTCCACAGGATATTGGAAGAGTTGTTTTGAATTTATTAACGAATGCATTTTATGTAGTAGATGAAAAGAAAAAATCCGGAATAGAAAATTATGAACCAACAGTTTCAATAAGTACAAAGAAAATAAATGATAAGGTTGAGGTTAAGGTTAAGGATAACGGCAATGGCATCCCGGAGAAAGTGCTGGATAAAATCTTTCAACCCTTCTTTACTACCAAACCAACCGGGCAGGGAACAGGATTGGGTTTGAGTTTGAGCTATGACATTATTAAAGCACATGGTGGAGAAATAAAAGTAGAAACAAAGGATGGTGAAGCCCGCCCGGATGACCTGGTCGGACGGGGAACGGAATTTATTATACAATTGCCTGTTGTCTGAATCACGGATTTAAAATGATTAAATGATGACACGGAACAAATGCCTCAATAATATGTGTGAAATCCATTAATCATTTTAAATCCGTGAATCAGACATTTTATTACATATTAAAGCGCATGGGTGGAGAAATAAAGTGGAGACAAAAGAAAATGAGGGAACAACATTTATAATTCAACTTACTGTATAATTTTATAAAAATGAAGCATTGCGTTCTTATTGTCATTTTAATAAGTACCTGTTTTGCATTACAGGCTCAAAGCAGCCAACAAAAGGTGCAAGGGGAAGCCGAGGTAATTGTAAATATTAAAAAGAAACTGGCAGCCGCTAAAAGTGACACAACAAGAAGTTTATTAATGGGTAGTTTGGGCTTAGGTTATGAAGGAATTAATACTGACTCTTCTTTAAAATATGGAAAGGCATCGCTGCAACTGGCAGAAAGAACCGGTTACCCGCATTTTATATCCAGGGCACTGGCAGGATTAAGCGGCATATTTCGCCAGCAAGGAAAATTTGTAGAAGCGCTGAATGTTCTTTACAAAGCATTGAACATTGCACAGCAGCATGATTTAAAAAATGATATTGCCAGAAGCTACCGGCGCTTAGGTGCTGTATATTTTGAATTAGAGAATTATACGAAAGCTGTGGAGTTCGACAGGGCAGCATTGGTTATAGACGATGGATTGCAATTGAAGTCCAATCAGATTGACCATGTTTTTTTAGCAGACGCCTTTGTGCGGCTTAACAAACCCGACTCGGCTTTGACACATAGTACTATGCCGAAAGATACTCTTGAAGCGATAAAAACACAATTTTACGGAACACTCGGAAACATTTACTTAAAATTGGGCAATAATACTGCAGCCAATGTTTTCTACCATAAATGCTATGATTCAAGCCTGGCAAAAAATGATTTTGGTGATGCAGCCACAGCCTGCAATGGACTTACAGAGATGTACCTGAAATTAAATAATCTCGACTCGGCGGTTTATTTTGCAAAGGAGGGCTTTGCATTCGGGCAAAAAGCTTCCTTTAAAAAAGAAGAGATGAATGCTGCTGGCGCACTTGCAAAAATATACGATTCCACGCAACCAGCGCTGGCGCTTGCGTATTTAAAAATGGCAGATGCCGCTAAGGAGAGTCTGTATGGTGTAAGTACTATCGAAGCGATACAAAACCAGATTTCGCAGGAACAGGCAAGGCAAAAAGAATTAGAAGATGCAAAATTATCTTACCAAAATCGCTTGCGATGGTATGGAGCCCTGGCAGCTTTTGCAGGGTTGCTGGCAATTGCATTTATATTATACAGAAACAACAAGCAAAAAGAAAAAGCGAATGTTTTACTCCAACATCAAAAAGAAAAAATAGAAAGCACCTTGTCAGAATTAAAGTCCACACAAGCACAGCTTATTCAATCAGAAAAAATGGCTTCCCTTGGAGAACTCACCGCCGGGATTGCGCATGAAATACAAAACCCATTAAACTTCGTGAACAATTTTTCTGAAGTAAGCAATGAGTTGATTGATGAAATGAATGTGGAGCTGGACAAAGGCGAAATTGAAGAAGCAAAAGCAATTGCCGCAGATGTAAAACAAAATCTTGAAAAAATAAACCATCATGGCAAAAGAGCAGATGCTATAGTAAAAGGCATGTTGCAACACTCACAAAGCAGCAGCGGTAAAAAAGAACCAACAGATATCAATGCTTTGTGTGATGAATATCTCCGCCTCTCCTATCATGGCCTGCGTGCAAAAGACAAATCGTTTAATGCAACCATTAAAACTGATTTCGATAAATCAATAGGAAAAATAAATATTATTCCGCAGGATATCGGCAGAGTAATATTGAATTTATTTACTAATGCTTTTTATGTAGTCAACGAAAAGAAAAAGCAACAACCTGAGGGTTACGAACCAACTGTTTCAGTCAGCACCAAAAAAATAAACGACAACGTCGAAATAACGGTTAGCGACAATGGCAACGGTATCCCGCAAAAGATCATTGATAAAATCTTTCAACCGTTCTTTACCACCAAGCCAACAGGACAAGGAACGGGATTAGGTTTAAGTTTGAGTTATGATATTATAAAAACACATGGTGGTGAAATAAAAGTGGAATCCAAAGAAAGCGAGGGTACAACATTCACCATTCAATTACCAACAACTTAAATCATTTTATGAAGGCTCTTCTAAGAATATTTT
>DASYOM010000053.1:0-19809 GCA_036007765.1 Chitinophagaceae bacterium
ATCCTATCAATAAAATAGCTGAACTGCTACCGCAAAACCTGCCTGCCGGTAGGCAAGGCTGGCAACCTATCACCAACGGCTAAACGCAAAATTAAAAATCTATGCGGTTACTTTTGAGTGTACTTGGACGGAGGGATACGATGCAGATCTGTATGGAGGCAGAGCGTTTGTTGGTCCTGATTTGTTAGGTAATTCAGGAGAAGTAACCTGGTCAGGTACTTACCAGGGGTTTACACAAATAAATAATAAGGCGATTCCTGTAGATAATGGATTTGTAACAGATACCTGGCTTGCAGGGTATACGGCAATAAATGATGTAAATAATGTGCTGGGCGCAATTGATGTCGTAAACGCAAATTCCAAAGACCGGGTAGAAGGAGAATCAAAATTTATAAGAGGATCCGTTTATTTTGATCTTGTGAGATTATTCGCCAGGTCATTTAATGATGGAACTCCTTCTGCTAATCCTGGTGTTCCATTAGTATTAGCTGCAACTACCAGCGTAACGGAGGCGAGTAAAGTGAGCAGGAATACTGTAGCCGAAGTATATGCCCAGGTAATAACAGATTTAACTGATGCTGAAGCAAAGTTGCCAG
This sequence comes from Chitinophagaceae bacterium, assembly GCA_036007765.1. GTDB lineage: Bacteria > Bacteroidota > Bacteroidia > Chitinophagales > Chitinophagaceae > Ginsengibacter. The sequence goes on from DASYOM010000053.1 coordinate 597, forward strand.
TGAGCAATGGATTTTATGCTACCACTAATGCAGCATCTGCAATGCTTGCAAGAGTATATTTACAGAAAGGCGATTATGCTAATGCTTTAGCAGAAGCTGATAAGGTAATCAGCTCAGGAAAATATTCACTAACTGATCCTTATGCTGCGGCCTTCCCTTATTTAAGTCCTCCTGCGCCTGTTTCTAATACAACGGAAGATATATTTGCTATGCAGGTTACAACCAGTTCTGGCTTTAATGGTTTCCAGGAATTTTATTCTGCAGATGGAAGGGGAGATATCACGATTAATGATGCTCATCTTAATTTATATGAAACCGGTGATGACCGACTGAAGCTTTTTTATACATCAGGAGGTTCTACTTTTACAGGCAAGTTTGATAATCTTTATGGCAATGTTCACATCATACGTTTAGCCGAAATATACCTTGTAAGGGCAGAAGCAAATTTCAGGTTAGGTTCAACCACCGGTGCAACACCGCTTGAAGATATTAACACTATTCGTAAAAGGGTATTACTTCCTGGTCTTACCCCGGCCCAGTTAACTCTCGCCGCCATATTGAAAGAACGGAAACTGGAACTGGCCTTTGAAGGTTTTACTTTACACGATGCAAAACGCCTGGAAATGTCTGTAGGGATTTTGCCGTGGGATTCACCTAAATTAATTTATCCGATCCCAAAGAGGGAAATAGTTGTAAATCCAAATCTTACCCAGAATGAAGGTTATTAAAATAATTTATTGAGAGTATTAAAATGGGGCTGTCTTAAAAATTGCTTTTAAGACAGCCTTGTTATTTATATGTTTTTCCTTTTTCTAAAATCTTCCTGTTTAATCGTTTCCTAAGAATATACTCAACTTCATAATATAAGCTACTACAGTTGACTATTCTATAGTGAATATTATTTGCATCAGCAATTGATTACTTTCTTGGAAAAAAGTTTGAACCACCGGGTTCAGAAATGATTACTTAAATCATATCAGTATGGAGTAATAAATATTTTATATTTCAACCGTGGATTTTATATTCCCGGATAATGCTGAAACTAACGGTTTAAAACAGGAAAGCGGAAACCTAAACAATGTTATGAAAGAGTATCAAAAGAATAAAATGATATCTTGCTTCTCATGCGCAACGCATCGCTTTCACATTAAAATAACGATATGCTCCGCCGGTCATTTATTAAAAATACAAGCCTTACAGCAGTAGTATTAGCAACAGGTACCTCATTTACATTCGAAAAAAAACTTAGTAATTCTTTACCAGGCTGGCGAGGATTTAACCTGCTTGATTTTTATTCGCCTGACCCATCACGCAATCATCATCAAACAAAAGAAGAACATTTTAAATGGATGCGTGACTGGGGTTTTGATTTTGTACGCATTCCAATTGCATATCCCTGCTACTTAACAATAGACCGAACAAAAGACATTGTAGCAGATGATATATATAAAATAAATGATCAGGCTGTAGATGATATTGATCACCTGGTGCAAATGGCACAAAAATACAACCTGCATACAAGCATAAATCTGCACCGGGCCCCGGGTTATTGCGTGAATGCGGGTTTTAATGAGCCATTTAATTTATGGAAAGATGAAGCTGCACAAAATGCTTTTTATTTTCACTGGAATATGTGGGCAAAGCGATATAAGAGTACATCCAATAAACTCGTGAGTTTTGATTTAGTGAACGAGCCAAGCATGCGTGAAGATATGAACGACCAGCATTCACCACGTGGTCCTGTGCCAGGTGATGTATATCTTAAAGTAGCAATGGGGGCAAGAGATGCTATAAGAAAAGAAAAGAAGGATGCTATTGTAATTGCTGATGGAAATAATGGTGGAAGTCTCGTTATACCGGAACTGGCTGATTTAGATATTGCCCAAAGTTGCAGGGGCTACTATCCCGGGCAAATATCTCATTACAAAGCGCCTTGGGCGAATAAGGATACAATAAATTTACCAGAGCCCAAATGGCCGGGCCAGGTGGGAGAGAAATATTTAAGCAGGCAGATGCTTGAAGATTTTTACAAGCCATGGACTGAACTCTCTAAACAAGGAGTTGGCGTGCATTGTGGCGAAGGAGGATCGTGGAGAAGAACACCGCATGATGTTTTTATAGCATGGTTCAATGATGTAACGGACATACTTTTTTCAAATAATATTGGAATTGCATTATGGAATTTTATTGGAGATTTTGGCATACTTGATTCTGGCAGATCCGATGTTGATTACGAAGACTGGTACGGTCATAAGCTGGATAGAAAATTATTGAATTTAATAGCAAGGAAATAAAGTTGACTTCTTTAAAAGTTACCAAATTGCATATTTGTCCTATTCATCTCACTGGCAGAATTTATCGCCTTCGATGTTATTGTAACAAACTACGGTTCTCCCTTGCCGTTAGCTACAGAATTGTATTGATATAACTCTGGCATCCAGTTTCACTTGAAAATTGCGAAGACAAGATTGCGATAAGTTTAAAACAATCACTTAGATCAAAAATAATTTCCCAAAACTTTCGTTACATATTGAGCAACCTGTAACGAGGTTGTGAAAAAACCAATAATCCATTAAAAACCTTTCTATGGAAATACTTATTTATGGCCAGGAATACTTTTGCTTTTACAGGGATGAATATATTGGCACCGCAACATTTACCGATGATCCAGGTATTGGCGACAGTTTTAAAAAGCTGGAAGTTCATGAGAAACGTGGCCTCGAGGAAATAATAATAATACCAGATTACTGGGTTATGAAAGTAGAACAGGATTGCTAAGAAAAATTGAATTACTCCACAAGTTGACCAAATAATTTCTCCAGCATTTCCCCGGCATGTTCGCAAAACCCCGGATGAACTTTGGAAGTTTGTACCACAGTACTTCGTGCAGCCGTAAGCCAGCGGAAACGTTCGGCAACCGGCAGTTTACCTATCGGACCTGCACTATCACTTCCATTCGAGATTTGTGCAAATGCATCAAGGTATTCATTCACTGCAGGTATGTCGCAATCACTGCATAAAACTTCGAGCCGCTTTCCATCAATCTTATAAAGGGCTTTTAAAAACTTTTGCCTGGCACAATACAGCACCACCCCCACATTGAGGAATTCTTCCCGCTCAACTCTCGGAACTACACGAATAACGGCATACTCAAATAAGTCCTTCTCTTGCATGTTGAGCTTCTTTTACAAAAATGGTTGAATGGGCAAATCTTTTAATCAAAAATTTTTCATAAGCCTTCCGGTGAAGTTCTACTGATGTAAACGGTGCATCTTTCAGCAACCATTCATCCGGTATCACAGAAATTATTGAGTGGATGATTTGTTCGTTTAGCAATACATGAAATTCTTTATTCACAAAATCAAGTTCGCTCGCCAGTTGTAATAATACATGATCTTTATATGTGTGAAAGGCCGTGTAGCCTTCTCCTCCCAATTATTCCATGAATGATGAAAATATAAACCTGCACCATGATCAATTAACCACAAATCTTTGTGCCACCATAGCAAGTTAGTATTTCGGGAAGTGCGATCTACATTATTAAGAAGGCTATCAAGCCATACAATTTTTGATGCGGCTATAGCGTCAATCTTTGTAACAACAGGATCGAATGTAACAGCGCCTGAAAGATAATGTAGCCCAAGGTTTAGTCCTACGCTTGCTTTTAATAAATCCTGTATTTCTTCATCAGGTTCTGTACGTCCAAATGCTTCGTCCAAATTAGCAAATACAATCTCCGGAACATTCAATCCCAGGACGCGTGCCAGCTCTCCACCGATCAATTCAGCAATCAGCGATTTCACTCCCTGTCCGGCTCCCCTGAATTTAAGAACGTATAAAAAGTCATCATCTGCCTCAACAATTGCAGGCAGGGAACCACCCTCACGCAAGGGTGTTACGTATCGGGTCACCTGCACATTACGGATATCAGGTTGAAAACTTTTCATGAAATACAAACATACAAATATCCCTCTGTCCGCTTAAAGTTGCGGAAGAGTTAATTAATTTGCAAATTCATCAAGTGTTATTGCAGTAAATTTGAAAACTCATTTAACCGCATGATTTTTGTAAATTAAAAGATTCAATTGTTATGCTTTTCTACCACGTGCTTTAATCTGAAATATTTAATCAAATTTTTATTAATTAATTATGAATAATCTGGAAAATAAAGTTGCATATATAACAGGCGGATCAAAAGGAATAGGATATGGAGTTGCGAAAATTTTATTAGATACCGGAATGAGGGTTGCTATTACCAGCCGTAGTTTATCGTCCGCAAAGAAGGCTGCGGAATTATTGAGCAAAGATGCTTCAAAGGTGCTGGCTTTGGAATCCGATGTAAGTTCTCTGGCGTCTGAAACAAAAGCTATTAAGGAAGTAGCCAATCATTTCGGACAGCTTGATGTTCTTGTCGCGAATGCGGGCGTGGGCCATTTTGCTTCTATTGAAAGCTTAACTGAAGAAGATTGGAGAAGGACAATTGATACCAACCTCACGGGCGTTTTCAATAGTGTAAAAGCAAGCATTGAAGCACTGAAGAAATCCGAGGGATATATTATTACAATTGCAAGTCTTGCGGGCACTAATTTTTTTGCGGGCGGTTCTGCATACAATGCCAGTAAATTTGGTCTCGTAGGATTTACACAAGCCATTATGCTCGATCTTCGCCAACATGGTATTAAAGTAACTACTATTATGCCCGGTTCTGTAGCGACACATTTTAATGATCATACACCTACTGATACCGATGCATGGAAGATACAGCCAGAAGATATCGGGCAAATGGTAGCCGATCTTTTAAAGATGAATCCAAGAACATTGCCGAGCAAAGTAGAAGTTAGGCCATTGAAGCCTGGTAAAGGGTAGGGTTGTTTATAAAATTTTTTGCGGTAATTTTTTATTTGAAATGGATATTATCCTCTTCATGTTATAGAGAAATCATCAGAAAATAATTATTTTTTAAGGTAGGTAGCCAAAAAATTAAACACATCTTTTCTTATATATTTCGCATCAAACATTTCACCATAATGCGGTGCGCCCGGAACAATAACCAGTTTATTTTTTACACCTGTGAGCGTTAACCATGAGCTAAGGATCTTTGATTCTGTATTAGGCACTGATTCATCTTTCTCTCCCTGCACGATTAAAAACGGTGGATCGTCTTTGTCAATGTAAGTTACAGGGCTTGCACGTTTGGCAAGATCAGGCCTGTCAACAGGCATGGCGCCTAATAAAATGGAAACAGGATTTCGTTCATTATTAACAGAAGTGTCAGGGTTGGTTGCAAGCATAATTAAATCCGATGGCCCATAAAAATCAAGGGCAAGTTTTATTTTAAAATGCACGCTTATTGCAGGAGGATAAAAATCTGGAACAATATTATTATTTGAAAGCGCCAATAAAGAAGCAAGATGGCCACCGGCAGAGAACCCAATTACTGCAATCCTGTTTTTATCAATATTATAATTAGCAGCATTTTGATAGATGTATTCAATTGCCCGGTTACAATCCCGTATCTGCGCAGGAAACACTGCCTGTGTACTATGACGGTAATCTATAGACGCCAACGCGTAGCCGCTGTCAATAAATCCTTTCACTGTATTCTTCATGTAGCCCATATCAGCATACTTATCATTTAACATCCATGCGCCGCCGTGAATCCTTACTACAAGCGGTAAATTTTTACCGGCATTTGGCGGAAGGTAAATATCAAGTAAATGTTTTTGTATGGTATCATTTGCATAAGGAACATTGCTGTATGTTACTGTGCCTTTTGGAAAAATCTTTTCAACAGGAGATGATTGTGCAATGCAATTTTGTACCATGCAAAGGAAGGCTACAAAATGAATTATGTTGTGGTAGATTTTGATATTCATAATTTAAAATAAAAATATTTTTTCATTTGAGTGTGAAAATATTTGTGTGAATAAGATTAACACAACTATGATTACCACAATAAACTATTTACAGTTCATCATCTTATCTTGGTACAATGAAATATATTTTAATTGCCACCTTTTGCTTTACAGTAGTGTCGGCATTTGCACAAAAAGAAATAAAAATTGATGAAGCAAAAAACCATCCTGGTGAAACTGTAAAAATCTGCACTAAAATTTATGGCGGCAAATCAATACTTAATATGGGGGACACTCTTACATTGCTGGATGCAGGAAAGCCTTATCCCGATGCAGCGTTAAGGTTAATAATAAAAGGAAAAGCCCAAAGTGAATTTACTGGTGATATCGTAAAATATTACAAGGGAATGAATGTGTGTATCTCCGGTAAAATAGAATTGTACAAAGGCAAACCTGAAATTGAAATAACAGATATAGCCCAGATTTTTGAGCAAACGAAAGACCAGATAGATTTACAAGAACCAAAATAAATTTGTAATTAAATTACTTTCATTGATCTGTACATTTTCCATTAATAATGTCGCATAAGAAATGTATTATGGCACATGAGATGAAAAGAAATAATAATATTTCAAACGTATATTTACTATAGTCACAGTAATTTTAGTCCAATAATAATTAAGCAATAATGCTCTTGTGCAGGGAACGTGACCATATATCTTTGTACCAGAAGTTGATTGATGTTCAAGATACATTAATCAGAATATCCAAAATCCGTTAAAAAGATTCCTTATCCAAATCCATTTAAAAACCCAAAAAATCCGATATCAGTCAACTTCTTTTTTTAAATTTAATACCTGTAACAACCCAAATATCCAAAAGAAAACCAGCCGGTAAAATGGCATCCAATCTATCCTTTTAAAAATTAACTCCCCTGGAATTAAAATTATTCCATAAAGGCCCTGCAGAAATGCCGGGTTTTTTATTATCCGGAAATCGGCGCTGTCAATATAGTGTAGCCTTAAAATAGTTGAATTTAGTAACAAATTTTCAGGAAACAAAAGCACAATATCGTGAACCAGTATTCGTTTTTAAAATACTTTGTAATAATAATCTTCGTGGCCTAAAAACCGTCTGAAAATATCGAATGTGCACTGTTGCCCACCAATGCAACTTAACCTATTAACCTATGAAAAAAATACGCTGCCTGCCGGGCTTATGCGTTATATTATTGCTTAGCTGTAAAAGAGAAATTTCTTCTTTACCTGGTAACACAATCAAAAATGAAGTAGACTCTTCACAAAGTTTTCTAAAATATACCATTAATAAGGGGCAGCAATATTGTGATCAAAATATTTTTAAAACCGTAAACTATTCTGAATTAAAGTTTATAGTAAAGTTTGACAGTAGTGCTATCTATACAACTGAAGATGCAGGAAATCAATATGACATTAATAAGTTGTACGGCTTCTCCGACAATGATGCGGACCATCATATATTTAGTGCAAGGTTTGGGTGGCGCTGGAGTAATGGTGCATTGCGATTGTTTGGATATACATACAATAACAGCTTGAGAAGCTTTAAAGAATTAGGAAGCGTAATAATTGGGGCAGAAAATTCTTGTTCAATTAAAGTAGGAGATGGGATGTATATATTCACATTAAATAATAAATCTGACACGCTTGAGAGAAAAAGCGCAACCCAACAAGCTGTAGGATACAAACTTTATCCATACTTTGGAGGCGATGAAATGGCACCTCACAATATATATATATGGATAAAGGATTTACCTTAAGTGTCTACAGATCACAACCATGTACTAATTCATTATTAGTACTAACTTGTACTTTTACTAACCTTATAGTAATTTCAATAGATGCATAATTAAGCAGTAGTGCTCTTGTGCAGTGAATAGTGCCGCCATATCTTTGTATTAGAAGTTGATTGATGTTCAACAACATTAATCAAAATATCCAAAATCCATTGAAAAGAGGCCGTTTCCAAATCCACGAAAACCAATAAAATCCGATATCAGTCAACTTCTATTTTTCTTTTTCCAATACCTCTAACGAACTATATATCCAAAGAAAACCAGCCAGTAAAATGGCAACGAAATTATCCTGTAAAAAATAATTCCCCCTGGAATAAAAATATTCCATAAATGCCCGCACTAAACTGCGGGTTTTTTTATAAATCAGGATTGAATTTTTATTTCACTTCAATGATTATCCTGCTGATTATTCCCAGATAGGGCTTCCAAACTCAAATAGCTTTCCTGGCAATTAATTAATTGTTGTTGTGCGACTTTTTTAATCAAATACTTCTTTGATTGTGCTCAATCATTTCTGACCTAACTTAGAGAATTATTCATTTAATTCCATCTGTTTCCATACATGACAAGAATTATATCCCCATCCCGATTTTTATTATTTGTGATTGCATTTTTTATTTCATTAACATCGTTGACACAGCCTGTTGATTCATCTTTGTATAATAGTTTGCAATGGCGTAACATTGGGCCATATCGTGGCGGCAGAACTGTTGGCTGTGCAGGGATTCCGCAACAACCTAATGTATTTTATATTGGTGTAAATAATGGTGGTGTATGGAAGACCACAGATTATGGGAGAACATGGTTCCCGATTTTTGATGGTCAATCTACAGGTTCTATTGGTACAATTGCTATCGCGCCTTCCAATCCCGATATTATTTATGTGGGCAGTGGCGAAGGGTTGCATCGTCCTGATCTTTCAACAGGTAACGGCGTTTATAAATCAACTGATGCAGGTAAAACATGGATACATCTTGGCTTACAGGATGGACAGCAAATTCCAAAGATTGCAGTAGATCCTAAAAATCCTGATAGAATTTTTGTAGCTGTTCTAGGACATCCTTACGGTCCCAATGAAGAACGAGGAATTTATCGTTCAACAAACGGTGGAAAAAGCTTTGAAAAAATTCTTTATAAAGATGAAAACACAGGTGGAGATGATGTAGAGATTGATCCAAATAATCCTGATATTATTTTCGCAGCTCTTTGGCAATCCCGTGAAGGCCCATGGGAAAACGGTGAATGGTCAGGCACAGAAGGTGGCATTTATAAATCAACCGATGGTGGAGATACATGGAAAAAGCTGTCTAAGGATTTCCCAAGTAATATGGTACAGGCACATGTCGCTATTTCGCCATCTTCAACTAATATTATTTATGCTGCTATCGGTACAACCGAATCCAATGATTATGGAACAGGCAAAGGCATGGGCATTTACCGCTCCGGCGACGGAGGAGAAAACTGGCAAAAAATATCTGAGGATGGAAGGCCTGAAGCAAGAATTGGAGGAGGCGACGTTCCTGAGTTAATGGTAGATGCAAAAGACCCTGAAATTGTTTATAGTACGAGTATTGTTGTGTGGCGCTCAATCGATGGCGCTAAAACGTGGAAAGCCATTCGTGGTGCGCCCGGCGGAGATGACTACCAAAATATCTGGATCAATCCCATTGATACCAAGATCATGCTGGTAACAGGTGACCAGGGGGCGATTATTACCGTTAATGGTGGAGATACATGGAGCTCCTGGTACAACCAGCCTACAGCTCAATTGTATCATGTAAGTGCAGATAATGCTTTTCCATACAATGTATATAGCGGACAGCAGGAAAGTGGCTCTGTTGGAATTTCATCGCGAGGAAATGATGGGCAAATCACATTTAGGGACTGGCATCCTGTGGGTGCAGAAGAATACGGATATGTCGCACCTGACCCGCTTAACAGCAATATCATTTACGGCGGTAAAATATCAAAGTACAATAAGCTTACAGGACAGGTGCAAAGTCTAACGCCTAAGCCTATACGAAATGGTAAATATCGTTTCGTTCGTACTGAACCTGTTATTTTCTCACCCATTGATCCCACAACTTTATATTTCGCAGGAAACGTTTTATTTAAGACCCGAAACGCGGGAGAAAGCTGGCAGATTATCAGCCCTGATTTATCTAGAGAGAGTTGGGACATTCCTGTGAGCGTGGGAACATATACAAACGACGCAATGAAGAAAATGCCACGGCGTGGTGTAATTTTTACAGTTGCGCCTTCACCTTTAAATATTAACACAATATGGGCTGGTACTGATGATGGATACATCCACATAACAAAGGATGGTGGTAAAACATGGAAAAATGTAACCCCACCTGAAATTACTTCATGGAGTAAAGTGTCTTTAATGGATGCCGGTCATTTTGATGTCAATACAGCTTATGCTGCAGTGAACAGGATTCGCTGTGATGACATGCATCCATACATTTATAAAACAAACGATGGAGGGAAAGCCTGGAAGAAAATTGTAAATGGATTGCCAGATAAACCGATAAACGCAGTTAGGGAGGATCCCAAAAGAGAAGGGTTATTATTTGCAGCTTCCGAAACACAAGTGTATGTTTCTTTTGATGAAGGGGAACAGTGGCAATCCCTTCGCTTAAATATGCCTGCAACCTCTGTTCGTGATATTATAATTAAAGATGATGATTTAGTGGTGGCAACCCACGGCAGAGGATTTTGGATATTAGATGATATAACTCCCCTGCGCCAGATACGTAAAGCTGTTGCTCAGCACACCGTTTTATTTCATCCGGCAACAGCCATTCGAGTAAGATGGAATTTGAACACTGACACGCCTTTGCCGCCGGATGAACCTTCAGGACAAAATCCTCCGGACGGAGCTATCATTGATTATTATTTAAAAGAAAATGTACAGGGTGAAGTAATACTTGACATTCTTGATGCCAAAGGAAATGTTGTAAGGCATTATAGCAGTGATGACACTTTATATAAAATTCCTAATGTAGATATGCCTCTTTTCTGGCTTCGCCAGCAGCAAATATTATCAAGAGAACCAGGCTCACACAGGTTTATATGGGATTTATATTACGCGCCTCTCAATGTTCCTCCGTCTTATCCTATATCTGCAATTTATAAAAACACGGCTCCGAGGCCTACATCTCCATTGGCAATGCCCGGGGACTATATAATTAAACTATTAGTAAACGGCCAGGTTTTTTCTCAACCATTAGTGATTAAAATGGATCCAAGAGTTAAAACTTCTTTAGCGGAGCTGCAAAAACAACATGATCTCTCAATGCTTTGTTATCAAGGCAGAAAAAAAATCTCCGCAGCCTCTGTTGAAACAGTAAGCCTTCACAACCAGCTAAAAGAATTAATTAATAAAACTGACGGGGCCTTGGCAACTTCTTTAAATGATTTTGATGAAAAAATAATAAATATAGATAAAGGAAAGCTGAACAACAAATTGAAAAATTTCAGCGGGTTATATAATTCATTTGCTGCTTTATTTGATATTCTGCAAGAATCGGATATGCCTGTAACTTCTCAGGTTGCCAATGCGGTGAAGGATAATGAACGTCAACTAAAACAACTTAATGAAAACTGGTCAAAAATAAAAACTGCTGAAGTACCTAAATTAAATGATGCCCTGAAAAGAGCTGGATTGCATGAAACAATAAAAATGAATAACCATTAAAAATATTAAATCAAAGGAATTGAACTACGGATATCTACTTTAATACTTTCGTTGATTTACTATCTGCACAGTAAATTTTGTCGTGTGTAATTAAGCAATACTCCTCTTGTGATCCCCATGTATCTATGTATTTTTGTACCGGATGTTAATCGATGTTCATAAAGAATTAATACACGATGTGCACGACAAAATCCATAAATAACCGTTTTAAGATCTGATTTAAAAACCGCTAAAAATCCGATATCAACAAAAGCTTTTTTTGAAATTTAATAGTATAAAAAATATTCAAAAGAAAACTAACAGTTAACACCCGTATCCAATACATCCTCATAAAAAACCATTACCCCTGGAATAAAATTATTCCATAAAAACTCCCTGTGATAACGCAGGGTTTTTTTATTTTCTGTTTTTATCTTTCCATATTGAAAGAAAGGTGGATTAAATTTCCTATCATTTAATAAAATATATTTTAGCAATTCAATAATTCATTTTATTTTCAAGAAATGGGGGAAGAAATTTTTCCACTAATAGAACCCGAGGTATTGGTGAGTGCTCATCAAAGCGAAAACTTTATCCTGATTGATGCCCGTACTGGTATTGATATCTGCACAAAGTATTTACATGCACATCTTAAGGGCGCTATTCCTGTTGACCTGGAGTCTCAGCTTGCTGATATAAAAATGAACGCAGCTAATGAAGGCCGGCATCCATTACCAGATCCTCAAAAATTTGCGCAATTAGTTGGCGGTCTTGGAATAGATACCGATTCGCAGGTAGTGGTTTATGATGATAAGAATGGCGCTAATGCCGCTGCACGCTTCTGGTGGATGCTACGTTCCATAGGCCATGATAAAGTTCAGGTGCTCAATGGCGGTTATGATGCTGCAATAAGAGCAGGATTTCCAATCAGTTCTGGTGAGGAGCAAGTCGTAAAAAAAGATTCTTATGATGCACATGAATGGTTGTTGCCAACTGCAAAAATGGGCGAAGTAGAAAAAGCTTCGTGCGATAATTCATTTAGAGTAATTGATGTTCGGGAAAAAATGCGATACGATGGAAAACATGAGCCAATTGATTTAATTGCAGGTCATATTCCCGGGGCAATAAATATACCTTTTACAAACAACCTGGATGAGAATGGCCTTTTTTTATCTGCAGAAGAATTAAAAGATAAATATACAAGGGCCCTCCAGGGAGTAAACCCGAAAAATGTAATAGTGCATTGCGGTTCAGGTGTAACGGCCTGTCACACCATTTTAGCTATGGACTCAGCAGGACTTACCATACCTGCACTTTATACAGGATCATGGAGTGAATGGTCCCGAAATAATATGCCCATGGCCACAGCTAATGAATAATAGGAGTGTTTCCCAGTTTCATCTATGTATTCTAAAAAATTATTAATACTGGCACTCATCGGTATAATACTGTTGTCCAATTAGTGTATTTACTATTATTACGGTAATTATAGAACTTAAATAATTAAGCACTAATGCTCTTGTTCACGCCATGTACCACTATATCTTTGTACCAGAAGTTGATTGATGTTCAAAAGCATTAATCAAAATATCAAAAATCAATTAAAAAATTCTCTATCCAAATCCAATAAAAAAGCCACCAAAAAATCCAATATCAGTCAACTTCTTTTTTTTTTAATTCAATACCTGTAACAACCTAAATATCCAAAAGAAAACCAGCCTGTAAAAAGGCATCCAATCTATCCTTTTAAAGACTATAACCCTGGAATTAAAATTATTCCATTAAACACCCCGCCAAATACGGGGTTTTTTAATTTAATGCACTTCCTGCTTTGATTAAGATCTTTGCAACCTTCAAAGATTATACTCAGCATTCCTTAAATCAATTTTTCTTTTCATGTGCGCCAATGGTTAATACATTTAAAATTGAGAGATTCAATTAGTCTTTAAATATTATAATTGAGTAAATTGTATCAAACAATAACAACATGGCATTATTAAATACCCGCCGTCAATTTATAAAAAATACGGGCGGAGGATTAGGATTAGTTACCCTTCCCTCATTGCTCTTTGCACAAAGAAATACTCAGGCAGCAAATAAGAAAATTATTTGTGTCGGTGGTCATCCTGATGACCCCGAAAGCGGGTGTGGCGGCACAATAGCAAAGTTGCGTAATGCTGGTCACGAAGTCACTATTATTTATTTGACCACAGGTGAAGCAGGCATCCCTGGTAAAAACCATACTGAATCAGCATCAATAAGGAAACAGGAAGCGATCAACGCCTGTAAAGTTTTGGATGCTAAACCAGTCTTTGCAGGACAAATAGATGGAGACTCCGTTTGCAATAATGAATGGGTAATAAGAATGCAGAAACTAATTGCAAATGAAAAACCTGACATTGTTTTTACACATTGGCCGTTAGATACACATAAAGATCACCAGGTAGCCAGCCTTCTTACCATACAATCGTGGGTTCGGGACTCTCAAAAATTTTCCCTTTATTTTTTTGAGGTATGTACAGGGGAGCAAACCTTTATTTTTCATCCAACAGATTATGTAGATATTTCAGATACACAAGAACAAAAGAGAAAAGCGGTGTACTGCCACACAAGCCAGGATCCTGATAGCATATATAGTTGTGGCCATGCAGCTATGGAAGAATTCAGGGGACGGGAATTGGGAGTAAAAGCAGCAGAGGGATTTGTAAGAATGAGTGGCAAATTACAGGGTGGTATGGGGTTTTAAAAAATCATTGAGCGATGTATTTCTTTAATTGAGAGTGCAGCAAGGAGATAGAATCCGGCATTTTCACATGAAATTATTTCCCGATCAGCTTATTTGTAAGCGAAGTAATAATTGGGCAGGCATTTTTATTTTTACGAAACCTTTAATAACATTTTAGGAAAGAAGAAAAGAATGAGATACTTGCAAATATTTATTCGATAGAATCAAAATCACGATCACTTCTTCAATTTGTCAGTTCATAAAATTTTATCACGATTCAAACTCCGATTAATTTATTTTTGAAGAAATAGTTTTAAAATTAAAATTATGAAATTGAAATTCTTTCTAAGTTGTTTAATTTATATTAGTTTGTTTTGTTCAGGGCAATCATCAGAAGCCCAATGGGTAGGCCTTTTTGATGGCAAAGACCTGCATGGATGGAAACAATTGAATGGTAAAGCAAAGTACGAAGTAAAGAATGGAGAGATCATTGGTACTACTGTTGCAAATACACCCAATAGTTTTTTAGCTACTGAAAAAATTTATGGAGATTTTATTTTCGAAACGGATTTTAAAGTAAACAGTAATATGAATTCCGGGATACAATTCCGGAGCGAAATAAAAGATGCCAATGATACCTGCCATGTTACCGATCTTAAAACACCCGAAAGAGTACATGGCTATCAAATGGAAATTGATCCATCTGCCCGTGCCTGGAGCGGTGGTATTTATGATGAAGCAAGAAGAGGCTGGTTATACCCGATGGAATACAATCCTTCCGCACAACATGCTTTTAAAAATAACGAATGGAATCATTATCGGATTGAGTGTATTGGTAACAGCATACGTACATGGGTAAACGGAATTGCCTGTGCCCATCTCATAGATAATATGACATCGAAAGGATTTATTGCTTTGCAGGTGCACCAGGTAGAAGACCCGAAGAATGCAGGCGAAGAAATCCGTTGGAAAAATATAAGAGTACAAACTAAAAATTTAAAGCCATTTCCTCCGGATTCTATTTTTGTTGTGAATTTAATTCCGAATAATCTTTCAGAAGATGAAAAAAAATTAGGAATAAAATTATTGTGGGATGGAAAAACAACTAACGGCTGGCGAGGCGTTTATAAAGATTATTTCCCTGATAAGGTTTGGTATATAAAAGATGGAACGCTGAATGTGAAAGGAAGCAACGGAGCAGAGTCTGCTAACGGTGGAGACATTGTTACAACAGGTGAATATGGAGCTTTCGACCTGCAATTCGAATTTAGAATTACAGATACCGCTAACAGTGGCGTAAAATATTTTGTTACTGAAAAAGAAGAGAATAAAGGATCTGCGATAGGATTAGAATATCAGATTTTAGATGATGATAAACATCCTGATGGAAAATTAGGATCCATCGGAAACCGTACAATGGCATCATTATATGATATGATCCCGGCCAAAAAAATTCTTGATGATAATGGGCATAGGAGAGAAAAACTTCCCATTGGCGAATGGAACAGGGGAAGAATTGTTGTATATCCTGATGGCAAAGTTGAGCATTGGATCAATGGCTGGAAGGTGGTGGAATACCAGCGGGGAACCCAATATTTTTATGCCCTGGTAGCAAAGAGCAAATATGTAGTGTGGCCCAACTTTGGGATGGCGCCCAAAGGTCATATTTTATTGCAGGAACATGGAACGAATGTTTCTTTCAGAAGTATTAAAATAAGGGAACTTTAATAAGATATTTCACGCTAAGAAGCAAAGAAAAAATTTCCATGATGGAAGAAAAATCTAAATAAGAAAAACTTTTCTCCTTAGTCTTTTCATTAAATTTATATGGGAATAATATTTCCCTGATCTGTTAGAAAGTGATCTTATCATTTAGAGTAAACCCGTTAACTTTATTCAATCATTATTGCGCCTTTACTTAACCAGGTTAATAGGGATTCGGCTAATTAAATACTAATTATTAATAATAAAATTGCTTGCATTATGTCCACAAATTCACGTCGTTACTTTATTAAGCAAACAACCTTAGCTGCTGCAGGAACTTTACTTGCTGCGAAAGGAATAAGTGCTAAAAGCTATAGAAATATTATAGGTGCCAACGACCGCGTAAGATTAGGTGTGGTTGGCTTTTCTGATCGTTTCAGGTCTTCGCATGTTCCAAGTTTTATGCAGCATTATAAAGAGCTCAACTTTGATATTGTAGCTGTTTCAGACATCTGGAAATTACGAAGAGAGGAAGGCCAGAATTTTCTGAAGGAAAAAATGGGTCACGATATTATTGCATGCCGGAATAATGATGAATTGTATGGCAAAAAAGATATCGACGGGGTCTTTTTAAGCACAGCAGATTTTCAACATGCCTTACTTGCAACAGAGGCAGTTAATGCCAAATGTGATGTCTATTGCGAGAAGCCTTTTGCTGAAACCATGGAGGATAATCGGGTGGCTCTTAAAACGATAAAAGAATCGGACCGGATTGTACAGATCGGCTCTCAAAGAAGAAGTGGGGCGAACTATAAAGCTGCTGCAGATTTTGTGCAGTCAGGAAAATTCGGGCCTATTAAAATGGTTGAATTAACCTGGAATGTAAATCAACCCGGCAGATGGCGCAGGCCGGATCTTGTAGCGAAATGCAAAGAAGAGGATCTTGATTGGAAAAGATATCTGTTGAACAGGCCTTTCGAAGCCTTTGATCCAAGGAAGTATTTGGAGTTTCGTTTGTTCTGGCCGTATTCATCCGGCATGCCTGGCCAATGGATGAGTCACCAGATTGATACCGTGCATTGGTTCTCAGGATTAAAGCATCCAAGAAGTGTGACCGCTAATGGTGGTATTTATATGTGGAAAGATGGCAGAAGAAATTGGGACACCACCACGGCCGCATTTGATTACGGGCCGCAGGATGATCTATCCACTGGTTTTCAGGTGGTCTTTATGTCCCGCATGGATAATGGGGACGAGAATCCTGCTGAAATTTATTACTCTAACGGTGGTACATTAAACCTTAATACTAATAAAATTTCCCCTGAAGGTGGCCTTTCAGAAAAAATGGCGCAACAAATGGGAATGCATGCTAACCTGTTACCTGAAATGGATTTGTCGAAATTGGCTGCAAAAGTAGTAACCAGTGCAAATACAGGCGGAGACTCACTGACGTCTGCACATGTAAGGAACTGGATGGAATGTGTGAGAAGCAGGAAACAACCAAACGCACCTGTGGAGGCAGGCTATGCACATTCGATAGCCAATATTATGACGAATGCTGCTATACGCACTGGTTACAAAGCGACCTTTGATGAAAACACGCAAGAAGTAATGGTAAACGGAAAGGTATTTCAGTACTGATATTTGCGGCTATTATTTCAGATATCGAAACTTTTAATAGTTGAATTATTATTTTTTTTGAATGGTAATTATTAATTTAGAAAATATTTTCTAATTTAACAGCAAGATGAAAACATTTGTAGGTAAATTAATCACCAAAATCTGGTACTACAAGTTTTACAATTGACCATCAATGTTAACTACCAAACAACGGATACTTAAAATTTCTGAAAAACTTTTTTTTGAACAGGGAATTGCAAATGTACGACTGCAGCAAATTGCCGATAATTCAGGTATTAGCATAGGTAATCTTGCCTATCATTTCAATAATAAAGAAGTGATTGTTGAAGAAGTTTATAATGCCCTTTTAAGAGATCTTTCAGCTTTGCATTCAGGGAAAATTAATTATGAAGGGCTTAAAAGTTTTGATGATTATTTTTCATTGATGTATAGTTTTCAAAAGGAAAACGGATTTTACCTGAATAATTTTTGGGAGATAGAGCGGACATATCCAAAGATCAAGAAAGTGTGGCAAAAGTTGAACAATAAAATGCTACAGCAGCTTAGTAAAAGGATTATTGAAAATGTGAAGTGCGGAAATATTAAAGAAAAAGATTTCGCTGAAGCTTATGATCTGTTGGCAAATGCCTTATTGCTGACTTTAAATTATCGTATCCCCCAACAGATATTAAGAAGTAAACCTGTTAAAGAAATTTTTTTTAAAAAATCTTTATGGAATTTATTATATCCTTATTTTACTGCCAGGGGAAAAAAGGAATACAATAAATTAAATATTAGATGATATTTTTTCTGGACTGATCATTTAATACAAGCAGAAATTATCGCTGCGTTTTGTTTAGAAATAGTTTTCTAACTTGCTATTCTCTTACTCTTAAAATATTTCATTTTTAATTACAGATATGGGGTGGATAATTTCATAAGTATAAGCTACATCATTTGATTGGTGAGATTATGAGTAACTTTAATGATAAGCGTATGGAGAATGAATTTTTCACCTTTACTATAAATTTTTTGGCGTTGTGAGGTCATTAAATACCTACCATATAAAAATTGAGGGCTTAGTACAGGGCGTGGGTTTCAGGCCATTTGTTTACTGGCTTGCAAAACATTTTAAATTGTTTGGTTGGGTAAATAATACAACGGATGGTGTCCATGTGCGGTTTAATGCCGATGAGAAAACTGCCGGGGAATTCTATGATGAGCTTATTAAAAATCCTCCTTCTTTATCAAAAATTACTACTCATTCAATCGCTGAAATAAATCCTGAGAGTTATGATTCTTTTGAAATTGTAGAAAGCAAACCAGGTAAAGAATCAAAACTAATGCTTGCCCCGGATTTTGCAATGTGCACCAATTGTAAGTTTGAATTAAATGATTCAAGCAACCGGCGGTATCAATATCCTTTTATAACCTGCACTCAATGCGGACCGCGATATTCTATCATCTCAGGTTTGCCATATGACAGGCTTAATACAACCTTGCATTGTTTTGAAATGTGCAATCTATGTAAACGGGAATATGATAATCCCGGAGATCGCCGTCATTATTCTCAAACCAATTCATGTGAAGACTGTGCTATTAAGATGGAAATGTATGATGCTTACAGTAATAAATTATTTTCAGACAATGCTACTATAATAAATCAAGTATCTGATAAATTGAACGATGGAAAAATAATAGCGGTAAAAGGAATTGGAGGTTACCTCTTACTAACTGACGCAGGCAATGCGGAATCAATAAAAACTCTGCGTGAAAGGAAGCACCGTCCTTTTAAG
>DASYOM010000054.1:0-12605 GCA_036007765.1 Chitinophagaceae bacterium
TGATAAAGGATCAACTGCTTTTGATATAGCAAAAAAAATAAGTGAAGGGCTTGCAAGAAAAATTCTGGCTGCAGAAATAAATGGTGAAGTATGGGATCTTTCACGCCCTGTAAATAATGATGCATCTATAAAATTTCTTACATGGGATGACGAAAAGGCGAAGTCAGTTTTCTGGCATTCATCTGCGCATCTTATGGCTGAAGCCGTTGAAGATTCTTTTCCGGGAGTAAAACTCTGGGTAGGGCCTCCTATAGAGAAAGGATTTTATTATGATATGGATCTTGGCGATATGCAAATCACAGAAGCAGACCTTGAGAAACTGGAAAACAAAATGAAGGAACTCGCCAAACAAAATAATTTATTTGTAAGAAAAGAAATTTCAAAGGCAGATGCAGTAGGATATTTTGAAAAAAAAGGTGATGAATACAAATTGGATTTACTGAATGGCCTTGAAGATGGTAATATAACCTTCTATACACAGGGCAACTTTACTGATCTTTGTCGTGGGCCACACATACCTTCAACAGGTGTGATCAAGGGGATAAAACTTACCAGTATTGCCGGCGCTTATTATAAAGGCGATGAAAAAAATAAAATGCTCACCCGCATTTATGGGGTGTCATTTCCCAATCAAAAAGAGCTGGATGAATACCTTGTTTTTTTAGAAGAAGCTAAAAAACGGGATCATAGAAAATTAGGAAAAGAACTGGAGCTGTTTACTTTTTCAGAGAAAGTAGGTGCAGGATTGCCGCTTTGGTTGCCTAAAGGTGCGATGCTTCGTGAAAGGCTTCAACAATTTTTGCAGAAGGCACAAATAGAATCCGGGTATTTGCCGGTGATTACTCCTCATATCGGATCAAAAAGTTTATATGTAACCAGCGGCCATTATGAAAAGTATGGGAAAGATAGCTTTCAACCTATAAAGACTCCCGTGGAAGGAGAGGAGTTTTTTTTAAAGCCAATGAATTGTCCCCACCATTGCGAAATTTATAAATCATCGCCAAGGAGCTATAAGGATCTTCCATTAAGGCTTGCAGAGTTTGGAACAGTCTATCGTTACGAGCAGTCCGGTGAATTGCATGGGCTTACAAGAGTGAGAGGATTTACCCAGGATGATGCACATTTATTTTGCATGCCAGGCCAGGTAAAAGATGAATTTAAAAAAGTAATTGATCTTGTATTGTATGTTTTTGAATCGCTTGGTTTTACCGAATATACCGCACAAATATCTTTGCGTGATAAAGTGGATAAATCAAAATATATAGGAAGTGATGAAAACTGGGAATTGGCTGAAAAGGCTCTTATTGAAGCGGTGGAAGAAAAAGGATTGAAAAACGTAGTAATTGAATACGGGGAGGCGGCATTTTACGGCCCTAAACTTGATTTCATGGTTCGTGATGCAATTGGGCGTAAGTGGCAGTTGGGAACTAATCAAATAGATTATAATTTGCCGGAACGGTTTGATTTAACCTATATTGGAGAAGACAATGCCAAACATAGGCCGGTAATGATACACCGGGCGCCGTTTGGAAGCCTGGAAAGATTTATTGCAGTACTTACAGAGCATTGTGCGGGAAAGTTTCCGATGTGGTTAACTCCTGTGCAGGTTAAAATTTTGCCCATAAGCGATAAATTTTTATCTTATGCACAAAATGTTTTATCAGAATTAAAAAATAATGATATTCGCGCTGAAATAGATGACAGAGCTGAAAAGATTGGAAGGAAAATAAGAGATACAGAGCTTGTCAAAATTCCTTTAATGCTTATAATTGGCGAGAAGGAGGTAAATGAAAATAAAGTTTCGGTAAGGCGCCAGGGTAAAGGGGATGAAGGGGTAACAACTTTACCTGAACTTATAGAAATGATAAAAGAAGAAGTAAAGAGTAAAAGCGTATATAATTCAGCCAAAATAAAAGATGACGATTAACTTTTTTAAATGAAGAAATAAAAAGTAAAGTATGTATCATGCAGTTGCTAGTTGCAATCATAATAAATAATAAAGAAACAATTTTTTAAACTAAAATCAATTAATGGCATTTCCACCCAGGCAGCCCAGAGGCGCATTTAATCCACGTTTTAAAAAAGAACAACAACAGGAACACCGTACCAACCACATGATAAGAGTACCCAACGTACGATTGGTTGGAGAAAATGTAGAAGTAGGTGTTTATCCCACCATCGACGCACAAAAAATGGCAAATGATCAGGGCCTTGACCTGGTTGAGATTTCTCCACAAGCGGACCCTCCGGTTTGCAAGATCATTGACTATAACAAATTCCTTTACGAAAAAAAGAAAAAGGAAAAAGAGATGAAGGCTAAAAGCAAAGTTTCTGAAGTAAAAGAAATACGCTTTACTCCAAATACTGATGATCATGATTTTGATTTTAAATCAAAACATGCCGAAAACTTTTTGAAAGATGGCAATAAAGTAAAGGCTTACGTTCAATTCAAAGGGAGAGCAATAATGTTCAAAGAAAGAGGAGAGTTGCTTTTGCTTAAGTTTGCCGAACGCCTTGTTGAGGCAGGCACGCTGGAAAGTATGCCCAAACTTGAAGGCAAAAGAATGTTTGCGATTTTTGCGCCTAAAAGCCAAAAGAAGAAATAATTTACTTTCATCATTTATAGTTTTATAATAATCTATGGCAATTAATCTCGTAGAAAGTGTTCAGCAAAAATTAAATGTTGATAAGCTTCAGAAGATAGATCCTGATACCAGCAAAGTAATTGATGCTGAGAAACCTTCAGATAAATTTTACCAGCTTGCAATACCAGTAGTGCTAACCGGGCTTTACAGTTTTACCCGTATAGATAAAGATAACCGGGATATTTTAAATCTGAAGAGTGAAAATTTGTTATCCTCTTTTTTTGGCGAAAATAATAATACTGTAATGGCAAAAATTGCAGACATTACTAAAACTCCCCTCGATGAAATTAGACATAAGCTTCAGAATATTGCAGGTGCAGTTATTGGCACATTGAAAGAAAATTTATCTGAAAAACCTCTCGATAGTGATGTAAAGGATTTTTTAACGGGCCAACGCCACAATATTTTATTGTATCTCGATCCGGCTTTGCAATTAGGCAAATACATAGAGGATGAAACCATTGATGATTCTACTAATAAAATGGAAGGCCCGGTAAGCGACCTTATGCATAAGATAGGCCAGATCTTTTCAGAATCTGGAAATGATAAAAAGGAAGAGATATAAAAATCCGATTATACATGTCCACGTCGCAACAAGGCAGATAATTTTCAATCACACAAATCTGAGATTCAGAATCCCCTTTGGAAAAAATCGTCCTAGACATTTTCTAACGATCTGAGCCATAGAATGTCTGCGGTTGATATCCTTCGAGGAGATTGCGTGAAACATGGTAAATAATGTTACATTCAGGCTACTTTTAGTTAGGTATTTTCGCAAGAGGGCTAGGCGGGTGGAAGACTTAGGTTTCCCAAACCTTCACACTGCAACTACTTTTATTTTCAAATCCAGCGTCCAAATCAAATCAACTGAACCCATTTTTAGTGCGAAGATATCATCCTCCTCAAGGGAAGTCGTTGGCGTTATGTAATTTTCAGTTATTCTTTTAAGGGTTTCATAATAATTTTAGCTATAGACCGTTTAAGTAACTGAATGTACGTATTATTACTATAGTAATAATTTGGTAATTATTCGTATTATTTACGATATAAATAGTAGACTTTTGTAAGTGTTCAATTAAAATTTTACGATACCGATGAAACAAGAAACCGGAGATGTTATAAATGTAATAATTGCTGATGACCATGTGCTTTACCGGGCAGGTGTGATAACGGCTCTTTCGTCAAAAAAAGATATAAAAATAATAGCAGAGGCAGATAATGGGTCTCACCTTTTAAATCTGCTAAAAGGGATTCAGCCAAATGTGATCCTGCTGGATATTCAAATGCCAATAATGGATGGCATTGCTACCCTGCCAGAAATAAAAAAATTGTACCCGGACATTAAAATAATCATGCTCACCATGATGGACGACCAGAGTATGATAACTAAATTAATGGAATTGGGTGCTAATAGTTACCTCACTAAAACATCAGATTCCGAAATAATCTACGAGGCTATAAAAACCTGCCATGAACAGGAATTTTATTTTAATTCACTAACCAATAAAGCACTGCTTAATAATCTCCGCCAAAAGACACCTTTAAATTCTATAAAGCTTCAGCAGGAAGATGCTACACTTAGCGAAAAAGAGATCAAAGTGCTCAGGCTCATGTGCGAAGAAAAAAGCACCCGTGAAATAGCTGAAATGGTCGAGTTAAGCCCACGCACAATTGAAGCTATCAGGGATAAGCTTAAAACAAAAACCGGCGCCAAAAGCACTGCTGGCCTTATTATGTTTGCTGTAAAGAACAAATTGCTGGACGAGGGAGCATGATCCTCAAATTTATCCTCTTAGTTTTTTATCTTTTAAATGCTTCATTGCGATCCATGTGCATAGTTCAATAATTTGTATGCCTCCCATTTGAATTAGTTTGATCGAATCATAAACTTATTTTTGCTCAATGATATTCCAATTATGAATGAGCAGTTTTTTATTTTCAATAATAAATTTTATGATAATGATTCACCAGTTATATCGCCTTCAAACAGGGGCCTGAGATATGGAGATGGGTTGTTTGAAACCATGAAAGGCGTTAAGGGGAAGATCATAAATGAAGATTTTCATTTCGAGCGTTTATTCAGTGGGCTTGCTCTTTTAAAATTTGAGATACCGAAAGCTTTCAACAAAGGCTTTGTTTTAAAAAAAATTAAAGAACTGTGTGCGAAAAATAAGCACGATGATGTTGCACGCATTCGCCTGATGATCATTAGGGGTAACGGAGGGATATTTGATCCTGAGAATCTTTTTCCAAATTATATTATCGAATCATGGAATCTTACCAGCACAGGCGAATTAAACGATAACGGCCTTGTTATTGAGGTGCTTCCCGGAGTTAAAAAAAGTTGTGATAATTTTTCCCATCTTAAATCTAATAATTACCTGCCCTATATAATGGCGGGCCTGTATGCAAAAGAAAACAACCTGAATGATTGTATTGTGCTTAATTCATTTGAAAGAATCTGTGACTCTGCTATTGCGAATATTTTTATTATAAAGGGAAATGAAATTATAACGCCACCATTATCTGAAGGTTGTGTGGCAGGCACTATGCGTAGATGGATGCTGGAAAAATTCTACCTCCAGGATTATAGAGTCGTGGAAAAAAAACTCACAGAAAATGATCTTCTTCATGCTAATGAATGCTTTCTTACCAATTCAATTTATCATTTGCGGTGGGTGAAAAATTTTCGAAATAAAAATTATACAAATTCATCTGTAAAAAAGATTTACAATCATATTCTTCAAACTATTTGAGAAAGTAATTGTTACCTGTTGAAGATTATAATTTAACCTAATGGAAAAAATAAACATCTTTTGGTTTCGGCGTGATCTAAGGCTTCATGATAATGCAGGTTTGTATCACGCTTTGAAATCTGGTTCTCCCGTTTATCCAATCTTTATTTTTGATACCAATATCCTGGATAAGCTTGACGAAAAAAAAGATAAACGTGTAGAATTTATAAGAGATACCCTAGTAGATATTCAAAAAACACTTATAGAAATCAAATCTGGCCTACATATTTTTTATGGAACGCCTGAAGAAAGTTTTGAACAATTATTGGGTGAATATAACATTGATATTGTTTTTACCAATCACGATTATGAACCATATGCAATTGAAAGGGATAATGCGATTAAAAAACTTTTACAAAAGAAGAATATAGAATTTAAAACTTTTAAAGACGAGGTAATTTTTGAAAAAGATGAAGTACTAAAAGATGATGGAAAACCTTATACGGTATATACTCCTTTCAGCAAAAGATGGAAAGATACTCTCACAGATTTTTACATAAAACCCTACCCATGTAAAAAATATTTTAAAAACTTCCATAGTCATTTGCCTACTGACATTCCATCTCTCAGCTCAATGGGCTTTGAAGAAAAGAAACAGGAAATACCTTCGGATAATCCTTCTGATGAAAGAATAGAAAATTATAATAAAACACGTGATTTTCCGGCCCTTGAAAAAGGGACATCGAGGCTGGGTATTCATTTAAGATTTGGAACAGTAAGTATAAGAGAGGAAGTTGCGAAGGCGAAAAAGCTAAACAATACTTTTTTAAATGAATTAATATGGCGGGAATTTTATATGTTGATCCTTTGGCATTTCCCGCATGTAGGCAATCATAAATCATTTAAACCTGCCTACGATAATATCATTTGGCGAAATAATGAAGATGAATTTAAGAAGTGGTGCCACGGACAAACCGGCTACCCTATTGTAGATGCAGGTATGCGCCAGCTTAATGAAACCGGTTATATGCATAATCGTATACGCATGATCACAGGAAGCTTTTTATGTAAAGACCTGCTCATAGACTGGCGGTGGGGCGAAGCATATTTTGCTCAAAAATTATTGGATTATGATCTTGCAGCTAACAATGGCGGCTGGCAATGGGTTTCTGGAAGCGGTTGTGATGGGGCGCCGTATTTCAGAATATTTAACCCTGACCTGCAGACAAAAAAATTTGATAAAGACTTATCGTATATTAAAAAATGGGTTCCTGAATACCAGGAATTCACCTATCCCAAACCGATAGTTGATCACAGTGAAGCGAGAGAACGTTGCCTTGCGGCTTATAAAATAGCATTAGATGCAAAGTAAAGAATGCGTTATTGACCTGCAAACATTGTGGCTTCCTTCACGTAATTTGTGGTTGATGAATTTTGATTAATTTGGGTAAATACTTCAATTAGTTTTTCTATAGCAGCCTTACCATCCCCTCCAAGGGTTATTGAATAATCATTTACATAAAGATCAATATGCTTCTTCATAACTTCTATATCCATTTCCTGTGAATGTCGTTGTACATATGCTGGTATAGCGGGATAATTGCTGAAAGCATACTCAATGCTTTGCTTTATAAGACTATCTACTTTATTAATTAATTTTTCATCAATACTTTTCTTACCAACAATGCCACCTAACGGTATCGGATAGCCGGTTTTTCCTTCCCAGAAATTTCCAAGATCCACAATTTTATGCAGCCCTCTTTCAGCATAAGTAAAGCGGTTTTCGTGAATAATAACGCCAAGAGCTTTATCACCTTGTTTGAGAACAAAATTTTCTATCTCATCATATCTTAAAAAAATCTTACTTTTTGCGGCGGGGAATGCTAAGGAAAAAAGAAGATGTGCAGTTGTGTTTTCTCCCGGTATGGCAATTGTGTAATCATTCACATCATCAAATGAGATTGCTTTCTTCGAAATAAGAAGCGGCCCTACACCCGTTCCCAATGCACTGCCACTATTGAGAACCTTATAAAATAGCAATATGTGCGGCAGTACACCATAGCTGATTTTTGTGAAATCGAGCTTTTGTTGCAGAGCCATTTCATTAAGTGTTTCAACATCTTCAAGGCGCACCTGGAAGTCTAATCCATTAGTGTCAATTTTTTTATTGACTAATGCGTCGAAAATAAAAGTATCGTTAGGACAGGGAGAAAATCCCAATGTAAAATTCATAACTGTTATCTAAAATTTTCAATTAATTTTTGTAATTCGATATTAAGAAAAGAGATCGCTTCTTCCATTTTCCATTTAGTTTTGTCCCTTTCACCCACTACGTTTGAAATACTACGAAGCTGTAAGAAATTTACTTTTTGCTGCAGGCAAACGTAATGAAAAGCCGCACCTTCCATGCTTTCTACATCAGCATTAAATTTATCCTTCAATTGCTTAAGCTGTTTTTTATCATCAGTGATCTTATTTACAGTAATTGCTTTTACCCGAGGCAAATTTGTTTTTTTGAGAATTTCCTGCTCGTTTTTTAACCAGCCTGATTTATATGGAAATTCATTTTCATCAGCAAATCCCATTTCAAAAATTGTCCTGAAATTTCCTTTTTCATTAACTCCCATATCCGCGAATGTATCTTCTTCAATGATTACTATATCGCTTTTTTCAAAAGTTTCTTTAAAAGTACCTGCAATACCTGCCTGTATTACAAGATCATATTTTGCCAATGCTAATTTTTTATTGAGATTGAAAATTGTTGTAGGTATTCCAACTCCTGTAATAAGCACATCTGCTTTATAATTAGTTGCAAGAAAGGGCGCTATTTCTAATTTTGTGGCCGCAACTATTAGTAAATCCATTCTGCAAATCTCGTATTTAGCTATCGTATTTTAAGTTTCTGAACATACCTTTGCGAAAATTTTTAAAGTGTAAATGGTTTATTTAACAAGGATTGAACATTTTAATGCTGCGCATAAATTGTACAACCCTGAATGGGATAAGGAAAAAAATGAAGTTGTTTTTGGAAAATGCGCCAATGAAAACTGGCATGGCCATAATTACGAATTGTATGTAACTATAAAAGGAGAGGTAATGGAAGAAACAGGATTTCTGTTTGATGTGAAAATTTTAAGCCTGCTTATAAAGCAATATGTCCTTGATAAACTTGATCATAAAAATTTAAATGTAGATGTTGAATTTCTAAAAAATAAAATGTGCACGACAGAAAATCTTGCCAAAGCAATCTGGAATCAACTGCATCCGCACTTACCACAAGCTGTGAAATTACATTGTATTAAACTTTACGAAACACCCAGGATATTTGTCGAATATTTTGGTGACTGATTTTAGAAAAATTTGTTTTTAAATTATGATTAATAAAGTATCAGTTTACAGGAAAGAACATTTTAACGCCGCACACCGTTTGAATAATGCTTCCTGGGATGCTGCAAAAAATGAGACAGTTTTTGGTAAATGCAATAATCCATCTTACCATGGCCACAATTATGAAATGGAAGTGAAAGTAACCGGCGTGCCGGATATTGAAACCGGATTTGTAATTGATCTTAAAATGCTAAGTGATACCATTAATGACCATGTGATTGAAAAGCTTGATCATAAAAATCTGAATCTTGATATACCAGAATTTTCAAAACTTAACCCAACTGCGGAAAATATTGTTATAGTCATTTATAACATTTTGCGTGAGAAACTAAACAGCGATCTTGAACTGCAGGTTCGCTTATATGAAACTCCAAGAAATTTTGTAGAATATCCTGTAACATAAACTTATTTTAAAATTAATTAAATGGCATATAAAAAGGTTGAAGAGTACGATACCGATGTCACAAACGGTTTAATAAAAAATTATAAAGAAGCACTCAGACTTATTGGTGAAGATCCGGAAAGAGAAGGTCTTTTAAAAACACCGGAAAGGCTTGCTAAAGCAATGCAATTTGCCACGCAGGGATATCATGGTGATGCAAAAGCAATTTTAAATTCTGCAAAATTTCATGAGGATATAAGTGAAATGATCATCGTGAAAGATATAGAACTGTACAGCATGTGCGAACACCACATGTTGCCTTTTTTTGGTAAGGCACACATCGCTTATATCCCTAATGGCTGGATCACCGGCCTTAGTAAGCTTGCCCGTGTAGTTGATATATACGCAAGAAGGCTACAGGTGCAGGAGCGACTTACTACGCAAATTCTCGGTGCTATCCAGGAAACTTTAAATCCTTTAGGCGTAGCCGTTATTATTGAGGCCTCACATTTATGTATGATGATGCGGGGCGTTCAAAAGCAAAATTCAGTCACAACAACTTCTGCTTTTTATGGCGAGTTTGAAAAGCAACCTACACGAAGCGAGTTTATAAGCCTTGTAAAAGCAGACCTTATAAACAGAAGATAAAATAGCAACACCTGATATGAAGCACACATATATTTTTCCAGGGCAAGGCTCACAATTTAGCGGGATGGGAAAAAATCTTCATGATACACATGAAGATGCGAAAAAACTTTTTAATACTGCTGATGAATTGCTTGGCTTTAAACTTTCGGAGATTATGTTTTCCGGAACTGCTGAAGAATTAAAGCAGACCAGTGTAACACAGCCTGCAATTTTCCTTCATTCAGTTGCCGCTTTTAAAACACTCGCAACATCACGTCCTGATATGGTTGCCGGTCATTCATTGGGAGAATTTTCTGCATTGGTTGCAAATGAATGCCTTTCTTTTGAAGATGCATTATTACTGGTTTCAGCCAGGGCAAAAGCTATGCAAAAAGCTTGTGAGATTAATCCTTCTTCTATGGCAGCGATACTCGGTTTGCCTGATGAAAAAGTGGAAGAAATATGTGAAGGAATTAATGATGAAATTGTAGTTCCTGCCAATTATAATTGCCCCGGGCAGGTTGTAATCTCTGGAAGTAAGAAGGGAGTTGAACGGGCATGTGTGCTTATGAAAGAAGCCGGAGCAAAACGTGCATTACCACTACCTGTTGGTGGAGCATTTCATTCCCCGCTTATGCAACCTGCAAGAGAAGAATTATCAAACGCAATTGAAAAAACCATTTTTAAAAATCCCCTATGCCCTGTTTATCAAAATGTAGTGGCAAAAGCGATTACAGAACCTGATGAAATAAAAGCCAATCTTGTTTCGCAACTAACCGGCCCCGTTAGATGGACACAATCTGTAGAGCAAATGATAAGCGATGGAGCCACATATTTTACTGAAGTCGGCCCCGGCAAAGTATTGCAGGGGCTTGTGCAAAAGATCAATAAAGAAGTGATGGTAAATGGAATGAGCTAATATAGTTAAGAAGGTGTTACCCCAACCGAAGCGCAATGACGAAATAAAAGCTGGTGCAGCATTACGTTAGCCGGTTTTTTTACACAGTTTATGTTAGCTGCAGCCGGAAATACGTTAATGCGAAAATGTCTTAAAAACGAATAATGCAAAGAAAATTTCAGCTCTTACTGGTCTCCCCTTTAAGCCGTTTGCTAAAACGAAAAGAAGCCGCCGATGTTGGGTTTTCCCCGCAAGTAAGCGGGGCAGGCTGTGCGCAAGGTTTTGTGGCCCGGCAACACCAACATCAGTTTGAAGCCATAGCTCAATTTATCTTAAGCCATCCAATGTTTTATAAAACCAAACTCATCAATTCCGCTTTCGTAAAATTTTGCTGATGAATATTTTTATTGCTCCGGATAAGTGCATAAGCCCGCTGCTACCGGACCTTCCTGTCCGGCAGGCAGGTTATAATGAATGTATTCCATCTTTTGTATAAAGACTTCTTCTTTTTAACAAGAAATTTAAGGCTCTCTATTATTACATCTTTGTATTTATCCGGTTTTAAAAGATGTTTCCATTCTAAAATGGTGGCTGAAAAATATTGCGGATAATGATTGATGACGATGGAAAAATTTGTTTGTTGCTAAGGTATTCATGGCATGGATATATTTTATTTACCAACTCTCTGCTGGTTGTTCCAAAGGATGGATCCCATTGTTAATTGCTATGCTGCAAAACCATCCGCCCCAATTCTTTACGAGGAATACCGAACGGTGGAGGCGGTCTTCGGTCTGGCGGGTGAACACCGGCAAGTGCTGAAAACTTTCCATGAATGATTTAAAAATTTTCCAAATATTGATAAAAATATATTGTTTATCAATAAATATTTACTGATATTTGCATTCAAACAAATTAAGATGAAAACAAAAACAGAAAATATTTTGATGGTTTTGAAGGTTCTCGCCCTGCTTGCGGGTATCGGATTTTCAATACAATGCGGAAGCCAAATACTTTCATTGGTAGCTGGCTTTATAAACTCCGATTGGTCAAAACATGTCTATGATGTAAATCAGGATTTGTTTAGCATTCGTGAGCATAATACGTGGTATTATGTGTATGCCATGTCTTTGATTATTGCAGTATCAGCGTTAAATGCCCTTATATGGTATCTTGTATTTCATTTGCTTTTAAAGCTCAGGCTCACCACTCCTTTTTCTATTGAAGTAGAAAAAAAATTAGAGAGAATTTCCTACCTGTTATTTGCAGTCTGGTGTATAAGCATCATCGGTAAGGGTTACATACGTTGGCTTTCAAAAAGTACCGGCATACACTTATCCGGTATAAGCATTGGGGATGAATATCTATTTATTGCCGGAATTATTTATATTATTTCCCAGGTATTTAAACGTGGAATCGAAATTCAGGAAGAAAACCAATTAACCGTATAACCTATGCCAATTATTGTAAATCTTGATGTAATGATGGCTAAGCGAAAGATGTCATTGAATGAGCTTTCCGAAAAAGTAGGTTTGACGTTAGCCAATCTCTCCATTCTAAAAACAGGTAAAGCCAAAGCCGTTCGTTTCAGCACTTTGGAAATTATTTGCAAAGTACTGGATTGTCAGCCTGGCGATATCCTGGAGTTTGTGGAACGCAAAAAGAAGTAGGCTCATTGAGTAAATCTTTGATGATGCTTTACACACTCATAAATAATTTCATTTAAAAAATCAATGCAAGCATGAAAAAAATATTGCTGTTCTTTCTTATTGCAGGAATCACATTCACTGCTAAGGCACAAAATGATAACAATATTATTATCGGAAAAATTGATACTGTTTATTCAAAGATTTTGAACGAACGAAGAAAAGTTTATATATACACTCCTGATATGACTTTGGGCAAACATGACGCAAAGCAGCATTATCCTGTAC